>NZ_JBXARC010000018.1:0-44589 GCF_058807855.1 Staphylococcus sp. GW821-FHT11H10
CAAAAAAAGAGATTAAACAACTTAAAGTTGCTTAATCTCAATATTTGGACTCATCAGTCCGATTTGACGTAGAGCCTTTATTATTGACATTGAGATATAAGACGTTAAGATTATAAGTATCAGAATATTCAAAAATAATGGAGCGAAAAGTCATGAAATCAATTTTGTTTGATGTAGACGGTGTATTCTTAAGTGAGGAACGTTGTTTCGATACGTCAGCTTTAACTATAGAGACATTACTCAAAAGTGAACATTTTTTAGGTTTAGATAAATCATTTAAATTAAATGCGTTAAGTGACGAAACTATAAATGATATTCGCAGTAAAGTATTTAATGATGATATCATTCTTAATCGATTAAAATCAATGGGATTAAATTCAAATTGGGATATGTTATTTGTCGTTTTTTGCATACATTTTATCCATTTGATGAAAGAATTTACAGTTCAAGAGATTAAAGACATAATAACTGATAATCATTTTTCAGTAAAAAGTATTCAAGAAATTCAATCAATGATTAACAAAAATTTTAGAATTGATTATGAACTTCCTATGAATTTTATTAGTCAAAGTCAAGGTGGTAAAGATAATATTTATGCCGAGTTGCAACAATATGCTAGAGAAGAATTAAATGTTAATGATGCAAGCCTCTTTAAACTTAAAGGACCTCTATGGTTTGTTGCAAGAGATTTATACCAAGAATTATACTTAGGTTCTGAATTATTTAAGCAAGTTGAAGAAAAGCCATCTATTCTTGAGGGCATTAATGGTTTTATTTATCACGAAACTGTTCTTAGACCTGTTGAAGAGATTAAGTCCTTGCTTAGTACTTTAAAAGAAAGAGGCTATCATCTTGCAATAGCTACAGGTAGACCTAGAACTGAAACATTAGTTCCATTTGAATCTTTAGGTTTAAAAGCGTTCTTTTCAGATAATCACATTGTTACTGCAAGTGATGTTATGGAAGCTGAAAATGAATATCCTGACTTTACTCTAGGTAAGCCTAATCCTTTTTGCTATATTGCTACTCTATATGGAAATAACAAGGAGAATTATAAACAATTCATTAGCCAACAAGATCAAATTGTAAATAAAGAAGATGTAAACATTGTTGGTGACTCACTGGCTGATTTATTCTGTGCTAAACAAATAGGTGCTACTTTTATAGGAACATTAACAGGTTTAAAAGGGCAAGAGGCTCGTAAAGAATTGGAGCATCATGAAGCGGATTATATTGTTGATCATATAGGTTTGATTAAAAATATTTTATTGTAAGGTTAATTCACCATAAATTGATATTAAATCATTAGTATTAATACGCCCCTCAGTGATGAAGTAAAATCCATCATAGAGGGGCATAATTATTTCAAGTAGATATAGTCGTGATTCTTCAAAAAGATTAGTTATTTGACTGAGAGTGTAGTTCCATATATTTTATCGAAACCACCCACATCATATAGTTCATTGATAATATCCTCAGTAACAGGTTGATCAATTGATAATACCATCATCGCTTGGCCTCCTTGTATATTTCTGCCAAGTGACATTGATGCAATATTAATATTATGTCTACCTAGTAGCTGACCAGTTAAACCGACCATACCAGGCTTGTCACCATGATAAGAAACAAGTTGATAGGCATTAGGTTTAAAGTCAACAGAGTAATCATTAATACGTACAATACGAGCACCAAAGCCAGCTATTACCGTGGCACCAATTTTTACTTCTTCCGTATCACTTACTAAATGAACTTGAATATAATTACTAAAAGTACCTTGTGATGCTCTTTTTTCAACGTTACGTGTTACACCTTGTTCATTTAAAAGTGCAAAAGCATTAATGATATTAACACGATCTCCTAAATCCTGTTGTAAAATTTGTTTTACAATTGACCGTGTAATTAAGTCAGTTTCCTGTTTAGCGACATCACCATTAAAAGTCACCTTGATTTCTCTCGGTGCACCTTCAATTAATTGAATGGCTAATTCACCAGATAACTCACCTATTTCAATCCATTGTTGTGTTATTTCATCTATATCATTGAAACTAATTTTTGGCGCATTGACTGCGTGTGTTACATTACCTTTTTCCAGTATATCTATAATTTCTTCTGACACTGATACTGCAACTTTCTCCTGAGCCTCAATAGTTGATGCACCTAAGTGTGGTGTAACAATGATTTTATCATGCTCAATTAATGGTGAATCGGTAGGGGGTTCATGTTCAAATACGTCTAATGCAGCACGTGCAATCTGATTATTATTTAGTGCATTTAATAAATCATCTTCATTGATGATACCGCCTCTTGCGACGTTAATAATTTGCAATATTGGTTTTGCTTTTGAAAAGAAATCAGCATTCACAATACCTCTTGTTTTAGGTGTTAATGGCGTATGAACTGTTACAAAATCAGCTTGTCTAGCTATTTCATCTATGGTAGCAAGTTTAACGCCTAATTGCTGTGCTTTATCTTCAGTAAGATAAGGGTCATAAGCTAACACTTTCATACCGAAACTTTGAAGACGTTGTGCTACACCAATACCTATTCGTCCTGCACCTATGACACCTAATGTTTTCTGATAAAGTTCGACCCCCTTAAACGCTTTTCTATTCCATTCCTTATTTTTTAAAGATGCATGCGCTTGAGGAATATTTCTAGCCATCGCTAAAATCATAGCTACTGAATGTTCAGTTGCAGAAATAGTATTACCATCAGGTGCATTAATGACTAAAATACCTTGGAGAGTAGCAGCGTCAATATCAATATTGTCTACGCCAACGCCAGCACGGGCGATAACTTTCAAATTACTAGCCTTTTCAATGACTTGTTGAGTAACTTGCGTCTGACTACGAACAATTAAACCCTCGTAATCACCTATAATATCTAATAGTGATTGTTCATCTAAATCCGTTTTAATATCGACGTTAAAATCAGAATGGTTTAATAAACTTTGTAATCCATCTGTTGAAATAGGGTCTGACACTAGAATATTATGCTTCACTATGAATCACCTCTGAAAATTTTGTTAAGCCTCTACCAATATAATTCGTTTGACGGTAATCTGTAAGTATAATCTCTAAAGCACTTATCACTGAAAGCATATCGAAAGGTGAGACTTTACCCATATGTCCGATACGTAAAATCTTTCCTTTCAATTTACCTTGACCACCAGCAATTGTAATATTAAATCTTGTTTTTAAAGTTGATTTAATATGAGTTAATTCATCTTTGGATGTTGGTATAAATGATGTTACCGTAGGGGAAGCGAAATCATCTTCTACTAAAAGTTCCAAATCTAATGCATTTAAAGCTAATCTTAGACCGTCTCTAATAATATAGTGACGTTTAATGGTATTTTCAAATCCTTCAGAATGAATTAATTCAGCATAAGCGTTTACTGCTCTAAATAACCCGACATTTGGTGTAAAAGGAGTAGAATCTTGTTGAAGTGAGTCAAAGTATTTATTTAAATTTAAGTAAAAGCGTGGTGTAGTCACTTCTTTGAAACGTTTCAATGCACGATCATTATAAGCTACGAATGCTAGACCAGGTGGCAACATAATTGCTTTTTGACTCCCAGAAACTAACACATCTATGTAGTCACGCTCTAAATTAACATCTACAGCACCAATACAACTCACACCATCTACAACAAAGTAGATATCTTGATTGAATGTTTTCAATGCTTTACCAAGTTCACCTACAGGATGTAGGACAGCTGTTGACGTTTCGCAGAATTGAGTAAATACAGCACTGATTTGATGATTTAAATTGTTAAGATATGTTATGAATTCTTTAATATCAATGGATTGTCCCCATTCCACATTATATATGTGTACATTTTTATAGTATGTCTCAGCAATTTGTTTAAAGCGATTGCCAAATGCGCCTGACACTATAACGACAAAATGATCATCGGGATTAACTATATTTAACATACTTGCTTCTAAGACACTAGTGCCACTTGATGTTAAAATCATAACTTCATTTTCTGTACCAAAAATGGGTTTTAAATTGTTAAATGCTTTTTTAGCTATAGATTCAAAATCTGGTGAACGGTGACCAGCCATAGGTAAACCTAAAGCATGATTGATTTCCTTTGGAACTGGAGTAGGTCCTGGTGTTAATAAAAGTGGTTCATAATAATTCATTAAATTTCCTCCCACGGTATAAGATTTAATCATTTTACCAAATATTCTGATAATTTAAAAGAGTAATCACCATGTTTATATGAGATTCATGGTGAAACTAGCGCAATTTTAACAATTATTGAATTGACGCTTGAATTTTAATTTCTACATTATTACGTATAGAATTCGAAATCATACAATTATTATCAGCTATTTCTAATAATTTAGGAAGCCTTTTCTCAAGATTCTCTTTGTCTTCCGCAGTCACTGAAATTTTAGGATAATGTGTTATTGTTACCATTTTAAACTTACCATTCTCGAATAGGGCAGTACCTACTGAATTATTTATCAGATTGATGTCGGTAAATTTTGCTCTTTCTAACGTTGCTGCCAATGAGATGATATAACAAGACGATGCAGCTGAAACTAATAATTCATCGGGATTTGTACCTACTCCATTACCACCGAGCGGTGCAGGTATAGAAATTTGTTCAGAAATAATGTCTCCATTAACAGTTCCAACTTCTTCTCTTCCACCACGCCATTTTGTTTGTACTTTAAAATCATGCTTAACCATTTATGTTTAACCTCCACTTATAATATGGTATTTTAAGTGTAGTTTAAAGTGTGACATAATTAAAGAAAGGTGACTTTTATGAAAATTAATAAACCTAATCAAGCATTTCAAATAGTTGCTCATCGTGGTTTATCTAATCATTTTCCAGAAAATACTCTTGTTGGTTTTAAGGCGGCTTTAATGCAACATGTTGATATGTTAGAAATAGATGTACATTTCAGTAAAGACAATCATTTGGTTGTTATACATGATGACACTATTAATCGAACTTCGAATGGTGAAGGAAAAGTAAAAGACTATACACTTGAAGAATTGTTAAAATTTGATTTTGGAGTAAAACATGATAAATCCTTTCAAAATACTAAGATTTCGACATTTGAAGAGGTGTTATCCTTAATTAAAAATTTTTCAAAAAAGTTACTTATTGAGATTAAAGTTCCACATCAATATCCAGGAATTGAAGAAGCTGTATTGAATGCTTTAGAAATATATAAAGTTCCTAAATACAAAGCAATCATTCAATCTTTTGATGAAGATTGTGTGAAACGTTTAAACTCATTGGATAGTGAGTATCAATTAGGGCTGCTTATTAGTAGAAAGAAATATTGGTATAAATCTCCAAATTTTGAAGAAATATCTGATTATGCAAATTTTATTAATCCTAATTACAAATTAGTTAATTCTAGATTTATAAAAAATGCACATAGTCAATCATTGAAGGTTATTCCATATACTGTGAATAAACCGAAAGACGCTAAAAAACTTATCAACCTTGGCGTAGATGGCATTATTTCTGATTTACCAGAGGATATCTTTAGATTATAAAATCACTTAGATCATCTATGAATAAAAAAACCACCCATTCCATAAGGAAGGGTGGTTGTTCATTATCATGAACTTATCTTGAGTAGTACTCAACGATTAATTGTTCATTAATTTCAGCTGGTAATTCGCTACGTTCAGGGAAGCGTACGAAAGTACCTTTTAAGCTATCTGCATCAAAGTCTAAGTATTCTGGTACGAAATTATTAATTTCAACAGATTCTTTGATGATGTCTAAGTTTTGTGATTTTTCACGTACAGTGATAACTTGACCAGGTTTTAATGAATATGATGGAATATCAACACGACGACCATCAACTTCAACGTGACCGTGACCAACTAATTGACGTGCTTGACGACGAGTGCGAGCTAAACCTAATGAATAAACAACTGCGTCTAAACGACTAGCTAATAAAATCATGAAGTTTTCACCATGTACACCGTGTTGTTTACCAGCGATGTCAAATGTGTTACGGAATTGTCTTTCAGTCATTCCATATAAATAACGTAATTTTTGTTTTTCACGTAATTGTAAACCATATTCTGATAATTTTTTACGTTGGTTTGGACCGTGTTGTCCTGGTGCGTAAGGACGTTTTTCTAATTCTTTACCAGTACCGCTTAATGAGATACCTAAACGACGAGATTTTTTCCAGTTTGAACCTCTGAATCGAGCCATATTAAGACTCCTCCTTTTTCTTTTTTGTTGTTATGAATAAACAAAAAAGAGTGTTGCATGCCCAATAGGATATGTTGTTTTATGTGTCTTCACCTTATAGCGTCAGTTACGCGACACGTCCTCATCGGGAACAACATAGAGCTTATTGATATGCAACTGCTATTTTCGTTAATTCACACAAAGTTCATTGTAACAGTATTTTACAAAGTGTCAATACTTTTTAGTTATTTAGTTAGCTGTTTTTCAATAACTTTGACAATAACTTCTAAACCTTCCTTGTCTTCATTAGTAAATCGATCTGTGATAGGTGCATCAATATCTAGAACCCCAATTATTTCATCATTGACATGAATTGGAATAACTATTTCTGATTTACTATTTGCATCGCAAGCAATGTGGCCTGGGAACGCGTGTACATCTTTAACTAACTGAGTTTTATCTTCTGCAACTGCAGTACCACAGACACCTTTGCCAATTGCAATATGAACGCAAGCTGGATGACCTTGGAAGGGTCCAAGAATGAGTTCTTCATTTTCAATTAGATAAAAACCAACCCAATTAATTTGATCTAAATTATCATTTAATATAGCTGATGTATTGCTTAGAATTGCGATAAGGTTCTGTTCGTCTTCGATTAAACTTTGAAGCTGTTTCGTTAATAAATTATAATTTGTTTCTTTTATCAATGGCATATGCTTACCTCATTTTGTTATTTTTAATAAAAGTATAAATGGAAAAATTTATTCTATCAATTCATTCATTTACTATTTTAATGAAAGCGGTATTTGCGTTATAATAATGATAATATAGGAGGAGAATGAGATGGTTTTATACACAATATTAGCAATAATTATCATTGTTTTAATCATTGTAGGAATCATGTTTTATTTACGTTCTAATAAACGAAAAATTGTTGAAGAAGCTGAAGAACGTAAGTTAAAAGTTCAAAGATTACCTTTTGAAGAAAATTTAAAACAACTTTCTGAATTAAATTTAAAAGGTGAAACTAGAAAAAAATATGATGCCTTTAAGAGAGACACCTTAGACTATACAAATAACTATTTAGCACCTGTAGAGGAAAAAATCCACGATGCTGAAATTCAACTTGATAAGTTTCAATTTTCTGGAGCTCAAAGTGACATTGATGATGCACATGAATTAATGGATAAATATGAAGCTGGGTATCAACAACAAGTTGAAGACGTTAATGAAATTGTTTCTTTACATAAGGAAAATGAACAAGTTTATGAAAAGTGCAAGACTAATTATCGAGAAATGAAGCGTGATGTGTTAGCTAACAGACATCAGTTCGGCGATGCAGCTTCACCACTTGAAAAAAGAATTGAATCATTTGAGCCAGAACTTGAACAGTATGAAGAACTTAAAGAAGAAGGTAATTACGTTCAAGCACATAACCACATTATGGGTCTAAATGAATCTATGAATGAAGTCCAAAAGTATATGGATGAAATTCCAGAACTAATTAGAGAAGCCCAAAAAGAACTACCTGGACAATTTCAAGATTTGAAATATGGTTGTCGCGACTTAAAGATGAACGGTTATGATCTAGATCACGTTAAAATCGATGGTACGCTACAAAGCTTAAAGACAGAGTTGAATTTTGTAGAACCTATGATCAGTCGTCTTGAGTTAGATAATGCAAACGATAAACTTGAACAAATTAATGATAAGCTTGATGAAATGTATGATTTGATTGAGCATGAAGTTAAAGCTAAAAATGAAGTGGAAGAAACTAAAGAACAAATTACTGATGAATTGTTCAAAGCACGTGAGATGAATTACACATTACGTACAGAAATTGACTATATTCGTGAAAATTATTTCATAAATGAAAGTGATGTTCATAGCATTAGACAACATGAGAACGAAATTCAAAATTTAGTAGCTGTATATGATGAAATTCTTAAAGAAATGGCTAAATCTGCTGTACGTTACAGCGAAGTTAAAGACAACCTAGAATATTTAGACGATCACGTTAAAGTAATTAATGAGAACCAAGAAAAATTACAAAATCATCTTATTCAATTGAGAGAAGATGAAGCTGAGGCAGAAGATAATCTTTTAAGAATTCAATCTAAAAAAGAAGAAGTTTATCGTCGACTTTTAGCTTCAAATTTAACAAGTGTACCAGAAAGATTCATTATTATGAAAAATGAAATTGACCATGAAGTTCGTGAAACTAATGATCAATTTAGTGAACGTCCAATTCACGTTAAACAACTTAAAGATAAAGTTGCCAAAATTGTTATTCAAATGAATACTTTTGAAGATGAAGCAAATGATGTGTTGGTGAATGCCGTATACGCAGAACGTTTAATTCAATATGGTAACCGTTATCGCAAAGATCATAATAATGTAGATAAGAGTTTAAACGAAGCAGAACGCTTGTTTAAAAATAATCGTTACAAACGATCAATTGAAATTTCAGAACAAGCACTTGAAAGTGTAGAACCTGGAATTACTAAATATATTGAAGATGAGGTAGCCAAAGGTTAATTACGCTTGTCTTATTGACAATAAAAATTTATAACTTTGGTAAGTAATAAATGTTAGGTTAAAGCAAATAAATAGTAGTCTATTTTGAGGTGGGATAATGAATTCGTAATGAATTCTATCCCATCTTTTTTGATTTGTTTAAAGTTATAGTAAGTTATTGAATTCAAGGGGGAGTTACTTTAATTCAGAACGCTTAATAAATAATGCTAAATAAGTTTTCAACTCAAAATCATTTAATTTGAGTTCGACGCCTTTTATTTTTATTTAAAAATAGTATAATGCTTTAGTATCTATTTTTGAATAATATGTCTATAAAAGATAAATTTACTAAGGGTAAATAAATAATTTAATAGAGAATGAAAGAGAGTGTTTTAAGTGATCTATTTTGATAATGCAGCCACTACAAAGCCTCATAAAGATGTACTCGATTCATTTAATAAAGTAAATGAAACTGTTTATTTCAATCCAAATAGTCCTCACAAGTGGGGGTTGCAAGCGGAGAAGGTGCTTCTACAAGCAAAGGAACGTATATCATCAATGCTATCTATAGGACAAAAAACAGATGTTATTTTCACAAGTGGTGCCACTGAATCGAATAATATAGCTTTAAAAGGTATTGCTTATCGTAAAAAGCAATTTGCAAATGAAATTATTACTTCCGTTTTAGAACATCCATCTGTCTTAGAAGTTATGAGATATTTAGAAGAAGATGGGTTTGTATTAAAATATGTTGATGTTAATGCGGATGGCCGTGTTGATATTGAACATTTAGCTTCATTGATGAATGACAAGGTCGGTCTTGTTTCTTGTATGTATGTGAATAATATTATGGGTCAAATTCAACCTATTGATGAAATAGTGGACATATTAAAAGATTATCCTAAAGCACATTTACACGTTGATGCAGTTCAAGCTTTAGGAAAAGTAACAATGAACCTTGAAGGTGTTAATAGTGTAAGCTTTAGTGGTCATAAATTTAATGGACTAAAAGGACAGGGTCTCCTATTAATTGATAATAAAGATAAATTAGAACCTATTGTTCACGGCGGAGGACAAGAATACGGCGTAAGAAGTGGAACAGTGAACTTACCGATGAATGTGTCACTAGTTAAAGCAATAACTTTAGCAATAGATAATTTAAATGAACGTCATCAACGATTAAGTGATTACAACCATGAATTACGTGAATTTTTAAAAGAGTTTAGAGGTGTATATATCAATTCTCCTTTGGATTGTGCACCGCAAATATTAAATATTGCGTTTCCAGGTGTGAAGGGTGAGGTCTTAGTTAATGCATTTTCTAAATTGGATATCATGGTTTCAACTACAAGCGCTTGCTCATCTAAAAGAGGAAAACTAAATGAAGTTTTAATGTCAATGGGACTCCCGGATAATAAAATTGAAGGAAGTATTAGATTATCCTTAGGAGATATGACTACTCAAGAAGATATTGATCAATTTAAAGTGAAATTTGAAACGATATACAAAGAAATTAAGGAGTTGTTAAAGTAAATGGAGTTTGATCATTTATTAGTTAGATATGGTGAACTAACTTTAAAAGGAACAAATCGGAAAAAGTTTGTAAATGCTTTGAAAGATAACGTCATTAAGTCTTTACAAACTATAGAAGGAACGCATGTTAAAGGCAAGAGAGATAGAATGTATATCTCATTAACTGAAGAAGCAGATGCACAGGAGGTAATCAATCGTTTAACTAAAATATTTGGTATTAAATCTATTAGTCCTGTTCATAAAACCTCTCAAGAATTAGATGAAATAAAAAAATTATGTGTTGATTTAGCTCAAGATTTTAAACCGGGAGAGACATTCAAAATTGATGTTAAACGTGTAGATAAGTCATTTCCAATGGACACATATGCTTTACAACGTGAACTTGGAGGTGCGATTTTACAAGCAACTGAAGATATATCGGTTGATGTGAAACAACCCGATTATAACGTAAGAGTTGAAGTAAGAATGGATGGTGTGTATGTATTCACACAAATTTATGAAGGTGCTGGTGGTTTACCAGTTGGCACTGGCGGTAAAACACTCTTAATGTTGTCAGGAGGCATAGACTCTCCAGTAGCTGGGATGGAAATTATGAAACGTGGTGTTTATATAGAAGCGATTCATTTCCATAGTCCACCTTTTACTAGTGAAAAAGCTAAAGACAAAGTGATTGAACTTACACGTATCCTCTCTGAAAGAGTGGGACCAATAAAATTGCATATAGTGCCATTTACAGAATTACAAAAACAAATAAATAAAGTAGTTCATCCTAGATACACAATGACATCTACGCGTCGCATGATGTTACGTGTAGCGGATATTGTATTAGAAAAAGTTGGGGCTAATGCGATTGTTAACGGTGAAAATTTAGGACAAGTGGCAAGTCAAACATTAAAGAGTATGTACGCAATTAATGATGTGACTTCTACTCCGATTTTAAGACCACTTGTTTCGCTTGATAAGGAAGATATTGTCAAGAAAGCACGAGAGATTGGTACATTTGATGTTTCGATTCAACCTTATGAAGACTGTTGTACTATTTTCACTCCTAAAAATCCTGTAACTGAACCAGATTTTGATAAAGTAATTAAATATGAAAGTGTATTTAACTTCGATGAAATGGTTCAACGTGCAGCAGATAATATTGAAACATTAACTATTAATAAAGATTATAAGAGCGAAAAAGACCAAAACACTGATGCATTAATTGATGAGTTATTCTAAAATAGAATAATCAAGTATTAAGAACAAAGGGGATAAGCATCATGGAGATAACGCTAAATATTATATTAATTATTATAGCATTTGGATTTTTAGCTGCTTTTATCGATGCAGTAGTAGGTGGTGGGGGCCTAATTTCAACACCAGCTTTATTAGCTATAGGAATGCCACCTTCATTGGCGCTTGGTACTAACAAATTAGCCAGTTCATTTGGATCGCTTACAAGTGCAATTAAGTTTATACGTTCAGGCAAAGTAGATTTAAATATTGTACTTAAGTTATTTCCATTTGTGTTTATATTTGCAGCAGGCGGTGCTAGTTTAGCTACTATGTTGCCTGCACAAATTTTAAAGCCTTTAATTATCATTATATTGAGCCTTGTACTGATATATACAATTATGAAAAAAGATTGGGGAAATGTGCGCACATTTTCTAAGCTAACAATTGGTAAAGCTGTCATTTTTGTATCTTTAATGTTAATAATTGGCTTTTATGATGGTTTCTTAGGTGGAGGCACTGGCTCTTTTATGTTATTTGTTTTGCTTATGTTTGGATTTGATTTTTTGAGTGCAGCAGGTAATGCGAAAGTCTTAAATTTTGCTTCTAATTTAGGTGCATTAGTTCTTTTTATTATCTTAGGCCAGGTTGATTTTGTGTATGGCTTAATTATGGCTGTAAGTATGATTATAGGTTCATATGTAGGTGCACAATTTGCCATAAGCAAAGGTGTTGGTTATGTAAAGATACTTTTTATTATCGTTACAGCAGTTCTAATTTTGAAAAACACATATGACTACATTTTACAACTGCTTCAACATTAGATATGATTCAGTTTTAAATGATTGATTTAAGTTTTACCACTGTCGTATGATAACAATATAATGATAAAAATTATAGGAGGTCATTTCATCATGACACAAATTACTTTTAAAAATAATCCAATTCATTTAGCTGGTTCTGAAGTATCAGAAGGGCAACATGCTCCTGACTTTAAAGTATTAGATAACGATTTAAATGAAGTTAGTTTAGAAAATTATAAAGGTCAAAAGAAATTAATCAGCGTTGTACCTTCTATTGATACAGGTGTGTGTGACCAACAAACTCGTAAATTTAATGAAGAAGCGGCGCAAGAAGACGGTGTTGTTTTAACGATTTCTGCAGATTTACCATTTGCTCAAAAAAGATGGTGTGCATCAAATGGTTTAGATAACGTTATCACTTTAAGTGACCATAAAGACTTATCATTTGGTCAACAATATGGTGTCGTTATGGAAGAGTTAAGATTATTAGCTCGTTCTGTATTTGTATTAGATAGCAATGACAAAGTTGTATATAAAGAATTAGTTAGCGAAGGTACTGATTTCCCTAACTTTGATGCTGCATTAGAAGCATATCGCAACATTTAATATCAATTTTTAGATGATAGATATAACGTAAAAGTGTCCATATTTATTTCAAAAATGCTACTTTAAATTAGCGTTGATTATTTTTAAGAAATAAACCGAATGGACACTTTTTTAATGGAGAGGATTAAGTTTATGAGTGAAGAACAAACAATCATGGAAAAGCTTTTTAAAACATTAGATGAAAAAGCTAAAGTTTTAAATGAACAAAACGGTCAAAGTTTTATTGAGAATTTAGGATTAGCAATGGAAGATGTTTATAGTAATAAACGTGAATTACTAGAACAAGCCACATTACAAGATCGTAGAAAAGCATTTCAGTTCGCTTATTTAAGTTTAATGCAAGAAGAAACAATTCAAGCCAATCACCAAATAACACCCGATTCTATAGGTTTAATTCTCGGATTTTTAGTTCAAAAATTTACTGAAAACAACGAAGAATTACATGTTGTAGATATCGCTAGTGGTGCAGGCCATTTAAGTGCATCTGTTAATGAAGTGCTTAAGGATACTACAATAATGCATCATCTTATTGAAGTTGATCCGGTACTTTCAAGAGTTAGTGTACATTTAGCAAATTTCTTGGAGATACCGTTTGATGTTTATCCTCAGGATGCAATTATGCCGTTACCTTTAGAAGAAGCGGATATTGTTATTGGTGATTTACCGATAGGATATTATCCTCTAGATGAACGAAGTCATGAAATGCAATTAGGTTTTAAAGAAGGGAATAGCTATTCACATTATTTACTAATTGAACAAGCAATTACTGCCTTAAAACAATCTGGTTTCGCATTTTTAGTAGTTCCAAGTAATATTTTTGAGAATGACAATGTAAAACAGTTAGAAAATTTCATTGCTACAGAAACAGAAATGCAAGCATTTTTAAATTTACCTAAGACGTTATTTAAGAACGAAAATGCGCGTAAATCAATATTGATTTTACAAAAGAAAAAATCGAATGAGACTAAGCCAGTTGAAGTGTTATTAGCAAATATTCCTGATTTTAAAAATCCTAATCAATTCCAAGGATTTATTGGTGGATTAAATACTTGGATGAAAGACAATCATCCTCAAAAATAAACTGTGATATTCTTGAATTATGGCTGTATTAATGGTTAAATAAATATGGATATTAATTAATAAATTGGAGGACAATAATATATGTCTAGTTTAGTTTTAGCGATTAACGCTGGTAGTTCTTCTTTAAAATTCCAACTAATAAGAATGCCTGAAGAAACTCTAGTAACAAAAGGTTTAATCGAACGTATCGGTATTAAAGATTCAATCTTCACAATTGAAGTGAATGGTGAAAAAATTAAAGATGTTAAAGATATCAAGGATCATGAAGAAGCTATTAACATCATGTTAGACAGTTTCAAACAACATGGCATCATTGATGACATTAATGATATTGCTGGTACAGGACATCGTGTCGTGCACGGTGGTGAGTTATTCCCAACGTCTGCATTAGTTACAGATAAAGTGGAAGAACAAATTGAATCATTAAGTGAATTAGCACCATTGCATAACCCTGCTAACTTAATGGGTATCCGTGCATTCAGAAAATTATTACCAAACATTCCTCATGTAGCAGTGTTTGATACTTCATTCCACCAATCAATGCCAGAACAATCATATTTATATAGCTTACCTTACCAATACTATAAAGATTATGGCATTCGTAAATATGGTTTCCACGGTACAAGTCACAAATATGTATCACAACGTGCTGCTGAAATCATGAATAAACCAATTGAAGAGTTACGCATTATCTCTTGTCATATTGGTAATGGTGCATCAATTGCTGCCATCGATGGTGGTGAATCAATCGATACATCAATGGGGTTCACTCCATTAGCGGGTGTAACAATGGGTACACGTTCAGGTAATATCGACCCTGCATTAATTCCATTCATTATGCAAAAGACTGGTCAAAACGCCGAAGAAGTTCTTAATGTATTAAACAAAGAATCAGGTCTACTTGGTATTTCAGGTACATCAAGTGACTTACGTGACCTTGAAAGTGATGCAGAAGAAGGAAAAGAACGTGCACAATTAGCACTAGACGTATTTGCTTCAAGAATTCATAAATATATTGGTTCTTATGCTACAAGAATGCATGGCGTGGATGTCATTGTATTTACAGCTGGTGTAGGAGAAAACTCTTCAACAGTTCGTGCTAAAGTATTAGAAGGCTTAGAATTCATGGGCATCTATTGGGATCCTAAGAAAAATGAAACAATCCGTGGTGAAGAAGGATTTATCAATTACCCACACTCACCAGTTAAAGTTATTGTTATTCCAACAAATGAAGAAGTTATGATTGCTAGAGATACAGTTAAATTTGGCGAATTATAATTTATTAATACTGACAACATGCATTGTAATTAGACAATGTATGTTGTCTTTTTTAAATAAAATTGTGACAAATAAATAATGACGATAAAGTCAAAGACCTTATCGCCATATTAAACTCACTTTGTAAATGAATAGTTAGATATAACTATTATGAATATTGTTTTCTAAATTCTGGAGTTGCAACTTCAGGTTGGAAATCTTCAGGAATTTCTTCTGTACGCACTACTAATACATCACATGGTGCGTGACGTACAATTGCTTCAGATACAGAACCGACAATAAATCTTTCAACGGCATTTAAACCTGAAGTACCACACATAATTAAATCTACACCTAATTCACTTGCTAATTTTTTAGGGATAATTGCTTTAGGAGAACCAAACTCTAAACGAGTTTCAACGTTAGTTACTCCAGCACGCGTTGCAACTTCTTGATAACCTTTTAATAATTCTTCAGAGAAACTTCTAGACTTCTCAGTGAATTGTGCATCGTATACTTCATAAGAAGAATACGTTCTTGAATCGATAATGTTCACTATAGTTAATTTAGCGTCATTACGTTTAGCTACGTCTACTGCTTTATTGAAAGCCCACTCAGCTTCGTGTGAACCATCAACTGCGATTAAAATGTTTTTGTATGTTAACATCTTAATAACCCCCTTAGCTTTTCTTACTTATATATTACCACAAATTTCAGAATTTTTACTCTTTATATTTTAACAATAATGTGTACTTTTTCTGATTGCGCTTTCATTGGTTTAGCGTTACGATAGTGATGGAGGTGGATGGAATGAAAATTGGTATTCCAAAAGAGATAAAAAATAACGAAAACAGAGTTGGTTTGTCACCAAGTGGTGTACATGCATTAGTTGAGCAAGGACATACAGTACTTGTTGAGAAAGATGCTGGTTTAGGTTCATTCTTTGAAGATAAAGATTACAAAGATGCAGGTGCTGACATTGTATCTGAACAGTCATCTGTATGGGATGTAGAAATGGTTATTAAAGTTAAAGAACCATTGGAAGAAGAGTATAAATATTTCAAAGAAGGACTCATCTTATTTACATACCTACATCTTGCTAATGAAGAAAAATTAACTCAAGCGTTAGTTGATAATAAAGTCGTAGGTATTGCCTATGAAACGGTTCAATTACCTGACCGTTCATTACCATTATTAACACCAATGAGTGAAGTTGCAGGACGTATGTCTGCTCAAGTTGGTTCACAATTCCTACAAAAATTTAACGGTGGAATGGGTATTTTACTTGGAGGCGTTCCTGGAGTACCAAAAGGTAAAGTATCTATCATCGGTGGCGGTCAAGCTGGTACAAATGCGGCTAAAATCGCACTAGGTTTAGGTGCTAATGTTACAATCTTAGATGTAAACCCTAAACGATTAGCTGAATTAGATGATTTATTTGATGGCCGTGTGAACACAATTATGTCTAACCCATTAAATATTGAAAATGCAGTAAAAGAAAGTGATTTAGTTATTGGTGCCGTATTAATCCCTGGTGCAAAAGCACCTAGCTTGGTAACTGAAGATATGATTAAACAAATGAAAGATGGTTCAGTGATTGTTGATATCGCTATTGACCAAGGTGGTATTTTTGAAACTACAGATAAAATTACGACACACGATGATCCAACATATGTAAAACATGGTGTTGTTCACTATGCAGTTGCGAATATGCCAGGTGCAGTACCTCGTACATCTACAATTGCATTAAATAATGCAACATTACCTTATGCGCAATTATTAGCAAGTAAGGGTTACCGTGAAGCATTCAAAGCAAACCACGCATTATCTTTAGGTTTAAATACGTACAAAGGTCATGTAACTCATAAAGGTGTAGCTGAAGCGTTCGGTTTAGAATACACATCTGTTGAAGATGCATTAAAAGAAGATTAATAATTGATTTAATATAAATAATCCAGTTGAGTACATAGTTATTTTACTATTAACTCAACTGGATTTTTAATTTTTATTTATCATAGTGTGTTAGTATTTCATAACCATTTTCAGTTACTAAAATATCATCTTCAATACGTACGCCAGCAACATTAGGTACATATATACCAGGTTCTATCGTAATAACCATTCCCGCTTCAAGTAGGTTTGAATTTGTACTTGAAACATCTTGATATTCATGCTCTTCTAAACCAAGGCCATGTCCTAATCTGTGAGGGAAATAATCACCGTATCCAGCATCACTTATAATGTCTCTAGCGATTTTATCAATATCTTGTAAAGGGACGCCTGCTCTAATTGCCTCAATTGCATTGGTTTCTGCTTCTAAAACAATATTATAAATTGTTTGAGCTTCTTCAGAAGGGGTTCCGAATTTTACTGTACGTGTCATATCGCTACAATAATGATTATATATAACCCCTAAATCAAATAATACATATTCATCTTTAACTAGTTTTCTTTCTCCTGGTGTTCCGTGAGGTGATGCAGCGTGATCTCCAAATAATACCATTGTGTCAAAACTCATCTCACTAACACCAAATTTTTTGATTTCATTTTCAATATGATTGACTACTTCACGTTCTGTTACACCGACTTTAAGGAATTCGGTACCAATTTCGATGCATTTGTCAGCGAGCTTTGCCGCTTCGCGAATATTTTCAATTTCGGATTCGTTTTTAATATTACGTAATTCTTTAATTGTTTGATCAATATCGCCATAGTGCTGAACACCAAAGTTTTGAGTTAACTCGCGTTGACGTTTTACTGTTAAGTGTTCACTTTCAATCAATAACTTATTAAAAGATAACGGATCAATTTCAAAAGGATTCTCAGTATCTAAGTAACCAATGATTTTTCCTTCAAATGGAGAATTCTTAACTTCTTCAACTTCCATCTTTGGACAATATAAGGTTTGATCTCCATTTGCTGTAATTAATAGTGCAAATAGTCTCTCGTGAGGTTCGCTTCTATACCCAGTGAAGTAGAATACATTGAGAGGAGTTGTTATCCATGCAGCGTCAGCTTGTTCATGTTGTAATTGTTTAGTTATTTTTTCGATTTTACTCATTCAATCATCTCCATTAAGTATTTATGTTAATTTTACGTCTAATCAGCTTAGAATTCAAAATTATTTAATATAATAAGCGATTATTTTAGTTTCATGTTATATCTTTAATAGCTAGGGTATAATTATAATAATCAAGCAATAGGAGGCTATAATTATGAAACTTTCTTTTCATGGGCAATCAACGATTTATTTTGAAGGTAATGGTAAAAAAGTAATTGTAGATCCATTTATTTCGGGTAATGACAAATGTGATTTAGATGAACAAACATTAGATGTAGACTATATAATTTTAACTCATGGTCATGCTGATCACTTTGGCGATGTAGTTGAATTAGCAAATCGTAATCACGCAACGGTTATAGGTTCTGCTGAATTACAAGGGTATTTAAGTACTTATCATGGTGTAGAAGATGTTCATGGTATGAATATCGGTGGCAAAGCTAAATTTGATTTCGGTAGCGTTAAATATGTTCAAGCTTTCCATAGTTCAAGTTTCACACATGAAGATGGTATCCCTGTTTACTTAGGAATGCCAATGGGACTTATATTAGAAGTTGAAGGTAAAACGATTTATCACATGGGTGATACAGGATTGTTTAGTGATATGAAGTTAATTGCTGAAAGACACCCTGTAGATGTATGTTTTGTCCCAATTGGTGATAACTTTACTATGGGTATTGATGATGCAAGTTATGCAATTAATGAATTTGTTAAACCTAAGATTTCAGTTCCAGTTCATTACAATACTTTCCCATTAATTGAACAAGATCCACAACAATTTAAGGATGCAGTACATGAAGGTGAAGTACAAATATTAGAACCTGGTGAGTCTGTATCATTTTAATAGATTTTAAATAAATATGAAGTGATTAATTAGTTAAATGAAATTAATAAGCACAAAGGTGATTTATACATGAACAATCATCTTTGTGCTATTATTTTGACGCATCTTTTGAAATTTTACTAACTATTTTACAATCAGTACAGGGATGGTAGCACGTTTTGCTACTTTATGACTTACACTACCTAATACGAATTTTTTCTGAGATTCAGCTTTACGGTTACTTAATACGACGATTTCATATTTACCACTATTAGCGTGTTTCACTAATTCGTCCTTAGGGTTACCACGTACGATGATTTGATCATAATCAATGCCATAGTCTTCTAAAGTAGTTCGTGTTTTTTCTAGCAATTGACTACGTTTTTCAGTCAATTCATTAATATGCGTACCAGCTTTAATTGATGCTTGTGCATCCTGTTCGCCAATCGCATTTAAAATAGTTACTACGGTATCTGGACCTGCTAATTTTGATACTTCCTTCAACGCTTTCTCATTTTTTAATTGAGTATCTACACCTAATAAAATATTTTTATACATAGGTCATCCCTCCTCATAAACAATTATATATAAAATGTTTTAATTTTACCAATGTATATAATTAAAATAATTAAAGATTTAATTAACATAACTTGATTTATTAATTAATAAAAAATCAAACTGATGAAGCGTTTCTAAAACTAATTAATTTACATTTTCTAAATCGATTTTTTATGATTAAAAAGTTATAATAAATAAAACACTGTACATTATAAAGAGGTATTATCAATGACTAAACATGAACAAATCATAGCATACATAGAATCGTTAAATGTTGGCCAAAAAATTTCTGTCAGGAAAGTTGCCAAAGTAATGAAAGTATCTGAGGGAACGGCATATAGAGCTATAAAAGATGCCGGACAACTTGGGTTAGTAACTACCATTGATAGAGTAGGTACAGTACGTATTGATAAAAAGAATCGTGAGGAGATTGAGAACCTTACGTTTAATGAAATTTTAAATATCATTGATGGAGATATCATTGGTGGCAAAAATGGATTAAAAAAAAGTGTTTCAAAATTTGCGATAGGTGCAATGGAACTTAAAGATGTGGTTAAATATTTAAGTCATCATACATTGTTAATCGTAGGTAATAGGCCGGATGTTCAGTTAGAAGCGTTAAAAAGAGGTAGTGGCGTACTTATTACTGGAGGTTTTAAAACGACACAAAAAATTATTGATTATGCTAATAATCATGATTTACCAATCCTGTCTTCAAATTATGATACATTTCTTGTAGCGAATATTATCAATAGAGCAATGTATAATCAAATGATTAGAAAAGAAATTTTAATAGTTGAAGATATAGTGAAACCAATTAACGATATGACGGTAATTTTTGATGAAATGGGTATTGAAGATTATAAATCACGTGCCAAAGTTACAGGTCATTCAAGGTTTCCAGTTGTAGATAAAGATTGGCGATTAGTTGGTATCGTTACGAGTAAGGAAGTCATCCAAATGAACTCGGATGATACCATTGCTAAAGTAATGACGAAACGTCCTATTAATGTTGAATTAAATACTACGGTAGCGAGTTGTGCTCACATTATGATTTGGGAAGGGATTGAGATATTACCCGTAACTCAGAATAAAAGAGCAATAGGTGTAATAACGAGAGATGACGTATTAAAAGCGATGCAACTTATTGGCAGACAACCTCAAATAGGTGAGACGATTAATGATCAAATAGCGAAACATATTACGATTTCACAAAGTGACATTTCGGTTGAGGTTTCTCCGTTATTAACCAATCAATATGGAACATTAAGTAAGGCTGTATTTGTCGCTATTATTGAAGAAACAATAAAGCATGAATTGCGAAAATATAAAAAGGTAGATGTTATGATTGAAAGTTTAAATATCATCTATATTAAAACTGTGCCAATTGAAGCATCAATTAGAGTACAATATGACATGCTCGATGTTGGAAGGAACTTTGCAAAATTGGAAGTCGCGATGGTAAGTGGTAATGAAAAAGTCGCAAATGCAATGATAATTTGTCAGATGTTTGAAGATATGCAAAGTATTTAATTTTAAAGTAATAAATCTAATTTAAGGAGATATAACAATGGTAGAAATTTTTAATGAAATCATGCAAAGAGTTAAAGAGGCAGAAACAATTATTATTCATAGACATGTGAGACCTGATCCAGACGCTTATGGCTCACAACTTGGATTAAAGTTATATCTTGAACGAAAATTCCCTGAAAAAAATATCTATGCTACAGGTGAAGCTGAACCATCATTATCATTTATAGGAGACTTAGATGAAATTGATGACAGTGTATATAGTGATGCACTTGTAATTGTATGTGATACTGCAAATGCACCACGTATTGATGATCAAAGATATTTAAATGGACAGTCATTAATTAAAATAGATCATCATCCTGCTACTGATCAATATGGTGATGTAAATTTTGTTAATACTGAAGCATCTTCTACAAGTGAAATTATATTTGATTTCATCTCACATTTTAATGATCTAAGTATAATTGATGAACATGTAGCTCGAGTATTGTATTTAGGTGTTGTTGGAGACACAGGGCGATTCTTATTTAGTAATACATCACCTCATACAATGGAAGTTGCTAGTCAATTATTGGCATATCCATTCAATCACAATGCTGAATTAAATAAAATGTCCGAAAAAGATCCTAAGTTAATGCCTTTCCAAGGATATGTTTTACAAAATTTTGAACTATCAGATTCACATGAATATTGTCAAATTAAAATAACTAATGATGTTTTAAAGCAGTTTGACATTCAGCCTAATGAAGCTTCTCAATTTGTAAATACAGTTGCGGATATTAGCGGTTTAAAAATATGGATGTTTGGTGTAGATGAGGGAGATCAAATTAGATGTCGTATTCGATCTAAAGGGATCACTATTAATGATGTCGCTAATCAATTTGGTGGGGGAGGCCACCCAAATGCATCAGGTGTGTCAGTCTATAGTTGGGATGAATTTGAAGAATTAGCACAAGCTTTACGTCAGAAATTATAAATTTAAGAAAGGAAGTCATTCATGGTTGCTCATTTAAATCTTCATACAACATATGATTTATTAAATTCTAGTTTGAGAATCAATGATGTAGTTAAAAAAGCACAAAATAATCATTATGATACATTAGCGATTACTGATACTAATGTCTTATATGGCTTCCCAAAATTTTATGATGCTTGTATTAAAGCCAATATTAAACCAATTTTTGGAATGACAGTTAACGTTACGGATGGTTTGTATACAATTGAGACTGTGGTTTTAGCTATAAATAATGATGGATTAAGATCACTATTTCAACTCTCTTCTGCAATTAAAATGAAGCAAAAAGAGGTTATATCAGTTGAGTGGTTAAAAAAGTATTCAACAAATTTTGCAATCATATTTAAACAAGCAAATCAATCTCATTATTCTATAGTTGAACAATTTCAAAACCATCAAAATATATTTATAAATCATTCAAGCGACTTAGCATTTTATAATAATATAAGAGTAGTTTGGTTTAAAAATGCACGATACTTAAATCAAGAAGATGTTGAGACGATTCCAGCACTTGAAGCAATTAAAAATAATACTAAGATAGATCTGGTTAATGATACTGAAGATATTGGGGAACATTTTCCTAAACAAAATGAATTAGAAACATTAAATATAGATAGAGAGGTATGGAATAATACACTTGAACTAGCTAGTTTATGTAATGCAAGCTTAGAATATCATCAAAATTTACTACCTAAATTCGATGCACCATCAGGTAATTCTTCAAAAGAGTATTTATGGTCACAACTCCAATCAAGTTTAAAAAAGATGGAATTAAATCATGATGAACGCTATACAAAAAGATTAGAACATGAATATCGCGTTATAACTGAAATGGGTTTTGAAGACTACTTTTTAATTGTGAGTGATTTAATTCACTACGCTAAAACACATGATGTTATGGTTGGTCCTGGGCGGGGGTCCTCAGCTGGTTCATTAGTTAGCTTCCTGCTCGGCATTACTACAATAGATCCAATTAGATTTAATTTATTATTTGAACGTTTTTTAAATCCTGAACGTGTAACAATGCCTGATATAGATATTGATTTTGAAGACACGCGTAGGGAAAGAGTCATTCAATACGTTCAAGACAAATATGGAAAACATCGTGTTTCGGGTATTGTCACATTTGGACATTTATTGACTAGGGCTGTTGCAAGAGATGTAGGTCGCATAATTGGATTTAATGATAAAACTTTAAATGAAATTTCTAAGTTAATACCTCATCAACTTGGTATAACTTTAGATAAGGCATATGAGGATGAGCAATTTAAGCAATTTGTACATAGAAATCATCGACATGAAAAGTGGTTTGAATTAAGTAAGAAATTAGAAGGCTTACCTAGACATACTTCAACACATGCAGCAGGTATTATTATTAACGATCAACCTCTATATAATTATGCACCACTAACATTGGGCGATACTGGTTTATTGACGCAATGGACGATGACAGAAGCAGAGCGAATTGGTTTACTTAAGATTGACTTTTTGGGGTTAAGAAATTTATCTATCATACATCAAATTATCACTCAAGTAAAAAAAGATTTAAATATTTCTTTAGAGATTGAAGAGATACCGTTTAATGATGTAGACGTATTTAAGTTATTATCTAGAGGAGATACAACTGGAATCTTCCAACTTGAATCTGAAGGTGTAAGAAAAGTATTAAAACGACTTCAGCCTGAACATTTTGAAGATATCGTTGCGGTTACGTCTTTATATAGACCAGGACCTATGGAAGAAATTCCTACTTATATTTCACGACGACACAACGAAAGTGAAATTAAATACTTACACCCTGATTTAGAACCCATACTTAAAAATACGTATGGTGTAATAATCTATCAAGAACAAATTATGCAAATCGCTAGTCAATTTGCTAGCTTTAGTTATGGACAAGCAGATATTCTACGTCGTGCCATGAGTAAAAAGAATAGAGCAGTATTAGAAAGTGAAAGACAACATTTTGTTGAAGGTGCGATAAAAAATAAATATGATGAGAAGATAAGTAAACAAATATTTGATTTAATTCTTAAGTTTGCTGATTATGGATTTCCTAGAGCACATGCGGTAAGTTATTCAAAAATTGCATATATCATGGCATATTTGAAGGTTCACTATCCTAATTATTTTTATGCTAATATTTTAAGTAATGTCGTTGGTAATGAATCTAAAACAGCGGCCATAATTGATGAAGCTAAAAATCAAAAATTGAAAATTTTGCCTCCTAATATTAATGAAAGCCATTGGTATTATAGAGCAACTAAATCAAATATTTATCTATCCTTAGGTGCTATTAAAGGTGTTGGTTATCAGAGCGTTAAATCAATTGTTGATGAAAGGTATCAAAATGGTAAGTATAAAGATTTCTTTGATTTTACTAGACGAATACCAAATCGCATAAAGACTAGAAAATTACTTGAATCATTAATATTGGTAGGCGCTTTTGATACTTTTGGAAAAACACGTTCAACTTTATTAAGTTCTATTGATCAAGTTTTAGATGAAGTGTCAAATGTAGAACAAAACGATTTATTATTGGATATTTTAACACCTAAACAATCCTACGCTGATAAAGATGAATTTAGTGATCAAATGATTAGTAGTTACGAAATGGAATACTTGGGATTTTATGTTTCTAATCATCCAGTCGAAAAGCAATTTAATAAAAAGCAATATTTAGGTATCTATACACTAAGTAATGTTGTAAATCACAAACCTATTTTGGTTCAAGTAGATCAAATCAAACAAATAAGGACCAAGAATGGTCAAAATATGGCATTTTTAGTTCTAAATGATGGACGACATACGATGGATGCAGTTTTATTTCCAGATAAATTCAAACGTTATGAAACTCAATTAAATGAGAGAGAAATGTATGTTGTTTGGGGAAAATTTGAAAAGAGAAAACAACAATTGCAGCTCATTTTAAATCAAATGGATTCAGTTGAACATTTTGAAGTAACTAAAATAAATGAGGCATCTCAAATTATTTTAAGAAACATTCAAAACTTAGATGAAATTAAACAAATTCTTAATGATCATAAAAACAACCATATGATTAAAGTGAATATATATAATGAACAAACTGGAGAACTTGATTATTTGGGTAGTATGGATAAAACATCGAATGAAATTAAAAACTTTGTTGAGGCTTTTGATCCAAAAGATATAAGAATTTTATAACTTTTATGTATAAAAAAATTATGATATAGTAAACTGATGATTTATAAAATAAAGTCATCAGTTTATTTTATCTTAAAAAATTTTAAATGCAGAGAATATATATTCATTATACTGATGAACTTTCGATATTTTAGTAAATAAACAGGGGTTGATTTAATGTCTTTAAGAGATGATGCATTACAAATGCATAAAGAAAATCAAGGTAAGTTGGAAATTACACCTAATATCAAAGTTACTAATAAAGAAGAATTAAGTTTAGCTTATTCACCAGGCGTAGCAGAACCGTGTAAAGAAATACATGAAGATCCAAGAACTGTATATGATTACACGATTAAAAGAAATACTGTGGCTGTTGTTACTGATGGCACTGCAGTTTTAGGTTTAGGTAATATTGGTGCCTCAGCTAGTATTCCTGTTATGGAAGGTAAAGCTGTTCTTTTTAAAAGTTTTGCAGGTATAAACGGTGTACCTATCGCTTTAGATACTAAAGATACAGAAGAAATTATTAGAACAGTTAAATTAATTTCACCTAATTATGGAGGAATTAATCTAGAAGATATTTCAGCGCCAAGATGTTTTGAAATAGAAGATCGTCTTAAAAAAGAAACTAATATTCCAGTCTTCCATGATGATCAACATGGTACAGCGATTGTTACTATGGCTGGTTTAATCAATGCACTAAGAATTGTCGATAAAGATTTATCTGATATTAAAGTTGTGTTAAATGGTGCAGGTGCAGCAGGTATTGCAATTGTTAAATTATTAGATTCTTATGGTGTCAGAAATATGATAATGTGCGATTCAAGAGGTGCTATTTTTGAAGGTCGATCTTATGGTATGAATGACACTAAGGATTATGTAGCTAAATTCACTAACAAAGATAAAATTGAAGGTTCATTACAAGATGTAATTAAAAATGCTGATGTATTTATAGGTGTTTCAGTTGCTAGCTTACTATCACAAGACATGGTTAAATCAATGGCGGATGATGCAATCATCTTTGCAATGGCTAACCCAGATCCAGAAATCAAGCCCAATGATGCTAAAGAAGCAGGCGCTAAAGTTGTAGGAACAGGTCGTTCAGATTTTCCAAACCAAATTAATAATGTACTTGCGTTCCCAGGTATTTTTAGAGGTGCATTAGACACTGAATCAACACACATAAATGAAGATATGAAGAAAGCGGCGGTTGAAGCGATTGCTAATCTTATAGATGAAGATGAGTTGAATCCGGATTATTGTATTCCTGGTCCTTTCGATAAAAGGGTAGCTCCTTCAGTTGCACGTGAAGTTGCAAAAGCAGCAATGGAAACTGGCGTGGCAAGAATTGAAGTGGATCCTCAAAAAGTTTATGATAAAACAATGCAATTAACAGACTTGAAATAACCTAGAATTGCAACAATTTTAAAAAAACAAAGACATGTATTATTTCTAACTCATATTTTATGTTCGATCATATATTAAATTGAGATGTAATAAATTAAGGTTGTATGGTTAGGTGGAGGTTTACGAATGTTTAAAGACTTTTTTAATCGTAGTAGTAAAAAACGAAAATATTTAACAGTTCAAGATTCGAAACAAAATGAAGTACCAGCAGGTATTATGACTAAATGTCCAAAATGCAAAAAAATAATGTATACAAAAGAATTAAATGAGAATTTAAATGTATGTTTTAACTGTGATCACCATATTGCATTACCTGCATATAAGAGAATTGAAGCAATCACTGATGAAAATAGTTTCGTTGAATTTGATAAGGGAATGACATCAGCAAACCCTTTAGACTTTCCTGGTTATCAAGAAAAAATTGAAAAAGACCAACAAAAAACTGATTTAAGCGAAGCGGTTGTAACCGGTACTGCCAAACTAGATGGTGTTCAATTTGGTGTAGCTGTTATGGATGCTAGATTTAGAATGGGAAGTATGGGTTCAGTTGTTGGTGAGAAAATATGTCGAATTATTGATTATGCAACAGAACATAGACTACCATTCATATTATTTTCTGCAAGTGGTGGTGCTAGGATGCAAGAGGGTATTATTTCATTGATGCAAATGGGTAAAACCAGTGTTTCACTGAAACGTCACTCAGATGCCGGACTACTTTATATTTCTTATCTTACGCATCCAACAACTGGTGGTGTTTCTGCTAGTTTTGCTTCTGTTGGGGATATCAATTTAAGTGAACCTAAAGCCTTAATTGGATTTGCTGGTCGACGTGTTATTGAGCAAACTATTAATGAGAAACTTCCAGATGATTTCCAAACTGCAGAATTTCTTCTTGAGCATGGTCAACTTGATAAAGTTGTTCACCGTAAAGAGATGAAAGAAACACTTGCTCAATTATTAAAATTGCACCAAGAGGTGAAAAAAGATGCTTGATTTTGAAAAACCACTTTTTGAAATAAAAAATAAAATTGAATCTCTTAAGCAATCTCAAGAAAAAAATGATGTAGATTTACAAGATGAAATTGATTTACTTGAAGCATCACTTGAAAGAGAAACCAAAAAAATATATACCAATCTTAAGCCTTGGGATAGAGTGCAAATTGCACGTCTTCAAGAACGACCTACGACATTAGACTATATTCCATATATCTTCGATTCATTTATTGAATTACATGGAGATCGTAATTTTAGAGATGACCCTGCAATGATTGGTGGAATTGGGTATTTAAACGGTACCCCTGTTACAGTTATAGGCCAACAAAGAGGTAAAGATACTAAGGATAATATATATCGAAACTTTGGTATGGCGCATCCTGAAGGTTATCGTAAAGCGTTAAGATTAATGAAACAAGCCGAGAAATTTAATAGACCTATTTTTACTTTCATTGATACTAAAGGTGCTTATCCAGGTAAAGCTGCCGAAGAACGTGGACAAAGTGAATCTATTGCTAGAAACTTAGTTGAGATGGCATCTCTAAAAGTGCCAGTGATAGCTATCGTTATCGGTGAAGGTGGTAGTGGTGGTGCACTAGGAATTGGTATAGCCAATCGAATTATGATGCTTGAAAACAGTACTTATTCTGTTATTTCTCCAGAGGGAGCAGCGGCACTGTTATGGAAAGATAGCTCATTAGCAAAAATGGCTGCCGAAACTATGAAAATTACTGCAAAAGATTTACATCATTTAAACGTTATTGATAGTGTGATTGACGAACCTTTAGGTGGAGCACACAATAATATAGAACAACAAGCTATTGATATTAAGCAAGCATTCGTAGATCAATTAGAACAACTTCAACAACAAAGTGCAGATGAATTAGTTGAAGATAGATTTAATAAGTTTAGAAATATCGGTGCTTTTATTGAAAAATAGCTTGAATGTGACACATACAAATTAATATTTAAAACTACTTTGAAAAACACAGTTGCAAATTAAGTTGTGAAGGAACCTTTATTGTATTTTTCTAGCTGTAGTTTTCCTTATAGGGGTGAAACAATTGATTCTTGTTGAATATTGTTCACCCTTTTTTTATTTCGAAAAGAAATATTGATTATAAAACGTTTACATGAATTTTGTGCACCTATATTGATGGAACACTAAAAAAAATTGTGGTAATTTATTATTAAAGAGAAATCTAGTTAGGAAAGGGAATGTCGTCATGAAGAAAATTGCGGTTTTAACTAGTGGTGGAGATTCACCAGGCATGAATGCTGCTGTTAGAGCAGTTGTGCGTAAGGCGATTTATAACAACATTGAAGTTTATGGAATTTATCAAGGTTATCAAGGATTACTTGATGACAATATTCATAAACTTGAATTGGGTTCAGTAGGGGATACAATTCAACGTGGAGGAACTTTCCTTTACTCTGCAAGATGTCCACAATTCAAAGAGGCGAGTGTAAGACAAAAAGGTTTAGAGAATTTACACAAACGTGGTATTGAGGGACTAGTAGTAGTTGGGGGAGATGGTAGTTACCGAGGTGCCCAACGTATTAGTGAAGAAACGAAAGATATCAAAACAATAGGAATTCCAGGTACTATTGATAATGATATTAATGGTACTGACTTCACTATTGGGTTTGACACAGCGTTGAACACGATTATTGATAGTGTAGACAAGATTAGAGACACTGCTTCAAGTCATGCTAGAACTTTTATTGTAGAAGTTATGGGTCGTGATTGTGGTGATTTAGCACTTTGGGCTGGATTATCAGTAGGTGCTGAAACAATATTAGTTCCAGAAGCTAATACAGACATTAAAGATATCGCTGAAAAGATAGAAAGTGGTATCAAGCGTGGTAAGAAACACTCAATCGTGATGGTAGCTGAAGGAAGTATGAGTGGTCAAGAATGTGCGGATCAATTGATGAAATATATTAATGTTGATGCACGTGTATCTGTATTAGGTCACATTCAACGTGGCGGTAGCCCATCAGGTGCCGATAGAGTATTAGCATCACGTTTAGGTGGTTATGCTGTTGACCTATTAATGCAAGGTCGTTCTGGACAAGGTGTTGGTATCATGAATAATAAATTGACTGCTACACCATTTGATGAAATCTTCAATGGCAACGACCATAAATTTAATACAGATATTTATGAATTAGCGAAAGAGTTATCTATTTAATTTAGGAGGCTTTTTAAAATGAGAAAGACTAAAATTGTATGTACAATTGGACCTGCATCAGAGTCTGAAGAAATGTTAGAAAAATTAATGAAAGCTGGTATGAACGTAGCGCGTTTGAACTTCTCTCATGGTAGTCATGAAGAACATAAAGCACGTATTGATACGATTCGTAAAGTAGCAGACAGATTAGGTAAAACAATAGGTATCTTATTAGATACAAAAGGACCTGAAATTCGTACTCATGACATGAAAGATGGCTTAATTATGCTTGAAAAAGGCAAAGAAGTAATCGTAAGTATGTCACAAGTTGAAGGTACACCTGAAAAATTCTCAGTAACTTATGAAGACTTAATTAATGATGTGCAAGTAGGGTCATACATCTTACTTGATGATGGTTTAGTTGAATTACAAGTTAAAGACATCGATAAAACTAAAGGCGAAGTTAAATGTGATATCTTAAACACTGGTGAATTAAAAAATAAAAAAGGTGTTAACTTACCTGGCGTAAAAGTTAATTTACCTGGTATTACTGATAAAGATGCTGACGATATCTTATTTGGTATCAAAGAAGATGTTGATTATATCGCAGCAAGCTTTGTACGTCGTCCTAGTGATGTTTTAGATATTCGTGAAATTTTAGAAAGAGAAAATAATCATAACATTACTATTTTCCCTAAAATTGAAAACCAAGAAGGTATTGATAATATCGAAGAAATATTAGAAGTATCTGACGGTTTAATGGTAGCTCGTGGTGACATGGGAGTTGAAATACCACCTGAATCAGTACCAATCGTACAAAAAGATTTAATTAGAAAATGTAATAAATTAGGTAAACCAGTTATTACTGCAACACAAATGTTAGATTCAATGCAACGTAATCCACGTGCAACTAGAGCAGAAGCAAGTGACGTTGCCAATGCAATCTATGATGGTACTGACGCTGTGATGCTTTCAGGTGAAACCGCTGCAGGTTTATATCCTGAAGAAGCTGTTAAAACAATGAGAAATATTGCTGTTTCTGCTGAAGCTGCTCAAGATTACAAAAAATTATTATCAGACCGTACTAAATTAGTAGAAACTTCATTAGTTAACGCTATTGGTGTATCAGTTGCACATACTGCATTAAACTTAAATGTTAAAGCGATTGTTGCGGCAACTGAAAGTGGTTCTACAGCTGTAACGATTTCAAAATATCGTCCACATTCTGATATTATTGCGGTTACCCCTAGCGAGCACACTGCACGTCAACTTGCTTTAGTTTGGGGTGCCTATCCTGTAATTAAAAAAGGGCGTAAAACTACTGATGACCTATTAAATAATGCAGTTGCTACAGCAGTAGAAACTGGAAGAGTTACTATTGGTGATTTAATTATTATTACTGCCGGTGTACCTACTGGTGAAAAAGGTACAACTAATATGATGAAATTACATTTAGTTGGAGATGAAATTGCAAAAGGACAAGGTGTCGGTCGTGGATCAGTAGTTGGTAAAACTGTAGTAGCTAACAGTGCTAGTGATTTAGAAGGTGTAGACTTAAGTGAATCAGTTATTGTCACTAATTCTGTAGATGAGACATTAGTGCCTTATATTGAGCAAGCAGTTGGATTAATTACAGAAGAGAATGGTATCACATCACCAAGTGCGATTATTGGACTTGAAAAAAGTATTCCAACCATTATAGGTGTTGAAAATGCTACTAAAGAATTAAAAGATGGTATTTTAGTAACAGTAGATGCTGCCCAAGGTAAAATATTTGAAGGGTACGCTAACGTACTTTAATTCATTAAATTATTATTAAGAATGATGGCTAACTTAGTAAGAAAAGAGATCCAGAACAGATAATATTTCAAAACGATATTGCAAATTCGCAATAATTGATTAAACTGGGAATAAGCTCGTGAAGAGTTTTTCTCAGTTTTTTTCATTTCATTAGAAAGAAATTCATTAAATGAGAATTTCAAATAGGAAAGTTAATTGAGTTATAAAATTTCATTTTGAATAAGGTTATAATTTGTGGTAATATAACATGGATTAATTGAGATATACTATTATAAGAAGGTTTAATTATTATGAAAGAAAATTTTTGGAGTGAATTACCACGTCCTTTTTTTATTTTAGCACCTATGGAGGACGTTACTGATATCGTTTTTCGACATGTTGTAAGTGAGGCTGCTAGACCTGATGTTTTTTTCACTGAATTTACAAACACTGAGAGTTATTGCCATCCGGAAGGTATTCATAGCGTCCGTGGAAGATTAACATTCAGCGAAGATGAACAGCCTATGGTAGCACATATATGGGGCGATAAACCCGAGCAGTTTAGAGAAATGAGTTTTGGTTTAGCTGAAATGGGTTTTAAAGGTATAGATTTAAATATGGGATGTCCAGTAGCTAATGTTGCAAAAAAAGGTAAAGGTTCCGGTTTAATATTGAGACCTGAAACAGCTGCTGAGATTATTCAAGCTACTAAAGCTGGTGGATTACCTGTTAGTGTTAAAACCCGTTTAGGTTATTATGATATTGAAGAGTGGAGAGATTGGTTAAAACACGTTTTTAAACAAGATATCGCAAATTTATCTATACATCTTCGAACACGCAAAGAGATGAGTAAAGTAGATGCGCATTGGGAATTAATCGCAGCAATTAAACAATTAAGAGATGATATCGCACCTAATACATTACTAACGATTAATGGAGATATTCCAGATAGAAAAACTGGACATGAACTTGCGATGAAATATGGTGTTGACGGCGTGATGATAGGTAGAGGGATCTTTAATAATCCGTTTGCTTTTGAAAAAGAACCCCGTGAACATACTAGTAAAGAACTATTGAATTTGTTTAGATTGCATTTATCATTGTTTGAGAAATATTCAAGTGATGAAAGTCAACAATTCAAAAGATTAAGAAGGTTTTTTAAGATTTATGTGAAGGGGATTAAAGGAGCTAGTCAATTACGTCATCAATTAATGAGTACAGAATCGGTTGATGAAGCACGCGATTTATTAGATGAATTTGAGTCTAAAATTGAAGAGGATGTAAATTAATTTTCTAAAACATTAGATATAGTTATTAGATAATTGGTTTATTACAAAAACAAGCCAGTAAATGAATTTTTATGTTAATTCATTTACTGGCTATTATAATCTCGTAAGAATTTTAAATTATTTATTCTTAGCAACTTGTCTATATCTCAAATACATTAAACCTAGTAATATAAACCAAATTGGAGTTAAGAAAATAGCATTTCTAGTTGTTTCATTTACAAATAGTAAACAAAATACTAAGAAGAAGAATACTAATATTGCGTAACCCATATATTTACCACCAGGAAGTTTATAAGATACAGTTTTATGTAGCTCAGGATTTTTTCTGTGATAGTTAATATAAGCAATAATAATTAATGCCCATACGATAATAAATAATACAGTCGAGATTGTTGTTACATAAGTAAACACTAACGTAGCATCTGGGAAGATGTAGTTTAATAATGCTGTTACTAATAATAATGCAGATGAACCAATAATAGCAAAATGAGGAACACCATTTTTATTAGTACTTCTAAAGATAGGTGGTGCTTGATCTTGTTCTGATAAACCAAATAACATACGACTATTTGAGAATATACCACTATTACAAGATGATGCTGCAGCAGTTAATACTACAAAGTTGATCAATCCAGCAGCGAAAGGAATTCCAATTAATGAGAATAATCTAACAAATGGACTTTCACTAGGGTCAACTTTATCCCAAGGAATAATAGACATAATTACTGCTAATGCACCAACGTAGAATACTAAAATTCTTAACGGTACAGCATTGATAGCTTTTGGAATTGTTTTCTGAGGATCTTTAGTTTCTCCTGCAGTTACACCAATCATTTCAATACCAACAAATGAGAACAATGCCATTTGGAATGACATAAAGAACCCAGATGCACCGTGAGTAAAGATGCCATGTTTATATAAATTTGTAAAACTCGCATGTCCAAATTGTGTTTTATATGCCATTAAAATCATGACTAAACCTACAACGATTAAAGCGATGATAGTTATAATTTTAATAATAGCGAACCAGAATTCTAATTCACCAAATAATTTAGCACTAAGCAAATTAAATAGCATTAATATAAGCACACAGAATAGTGCACTAATCCAGTTTGGAATTGCAGGGAACCAGAAACTAACATATTTAGCAACGGCAGTTACTTCAGCCATACCGGTAATGATCCAACATAACCAATAAGTCCAACCAGTCACAAAACCAGCAAACGGTCCTATGTATTCATTTGTCACATCGGCGAAAGATTTGAAGCGAGTATTTTGAATTATAATCTCACCTAAGCCTCTCATAAACATGAACAACATGAAACCTATAATAATATAAGTCAATAGAATAGATGGACCAGTCATTGCTATTGTTTGACCTGCTCCCAAGAATAATCCGGTACCAATAGCGCCGCCAATAGCAATCAATTGCACATGACGATTACTCAATCCTCTTTGTAATTTTTCTTCAGCCATAAGACAACTCCCTTACATTTAATTAATATTATTATGCACTTATAAATTCAATTCGACAATTATTTTTCTAATATTTTCTAAAAATTCCTTTAAATTTTGATTAAATAATTGTAATCAAGCTTGATAATTAAATTGAAATTTTCAATATTTTCTCACTAATTACATAATTTGAATTGGATTAAAAGCTTATATAATGGCGTTTATTGGGTATTTAAGTATATATAAGTTTAAAAAATTAAATTTAATAAGCATTTATTAAGCGATATATAATCGTTCACAAAACTTATCTGATTGGCTATAATAGTATTTGGAAGCCATTACATTATCTATAAGAAAAGGGGAATTACTTATGGCAGAATTACAAAAAGGTTTAGAAGGGGTAATTGCAGCTGAAACTAAAATCAGTTCAATTATTGATAGTCAATTAACGTATGCGGGATACGATATTGATGATTTAGCAGAAAATGCTTTGTTCGAAGAAGTAGTGTTTTTATTATGGAATTATAGATTGCCTACTCAAGATGAACTAGATGCATTAAGAGAAAAATTTTATCATTATATGACTTTAAATCCAAGAGTTTATAAGCATTTTGAAGAATACGCAACTGATAATGTACACCCTATGACGGCACTACGTACATCTGTATCATATATTGCTCATTTTGATCCTGATGCTGAAAATGAAACAGAAGAAAATAGAAAAGAAAGAGCAATACGTATTCAAGCTAAAATTGCATCTTTAGTTACAGCATTTGCGCGTGTTCGTGAAGGTAAAGAACCAGTTAAACCTAATCCTGAATTAAGTTATGCAGCTAACTTCTTATATATGTTGAGAGGGGAATTACCTACAGATACTGAAGTTGAAGCATTTAATAAAGCATTAGTATTACATGCTGACCATGAACTTAATGCTTCTGCATTTACTGCACGTTGTGCCGTTTCTTCTTTATCTGATATGTACTCAGGTATTGTAGCTGCTGTAGGTTCATTAAAAGGACCATTACATGGTGGTGCAAATGAACAAGTAATGAGCATGCTTGCTGATGTTAAATCAGTGGATGAAGTTGATGCTTATTTAGATGAAAAATTCAAAAATAAAGAAAAAATCATGGGATTCGGTCATAGAGTATACAAAGACGGAGATCCAAGAGCCAAATATTTACGTGAGATGAGCCGAAAAATCACTTCTGAAACTGGTAGAAGTGAATTATATGATATTTCAATAGCTATTGAGAAACGTATGAAAGAAGAAAAAGGACTCATTCCTAATGTCGATTTCTTTAGTGCTACTGTATATCACAGTATGGATATTCCACACGATTTATTCACGCCAATTTTCGCGGTAAGTCGTACATCTGGTTGGACAGCACATATTCTAGAACAATATCGTGATAATAGAATAATGCGTCCTAGAGCTAATTACGTCGGTGAAACTAATCGTAAGTATTTACCAATTGAAGAAAGATAAATTTTAAACTTTAATAGATTTCACAATATTTGGAGGTAAAATTATGTCAGCTGAAAAAATTACTAGAATTAACGATGGATTAAATGTACCTAATGAACCAATTATTCCTTTTATTATTGGTGATGGTATTGGACCAGATATTTGGAAAGCAGCGAGTCGCGTTATTGATGCAGCTGTTGAAAAAGCATATAACGGCGAAAAACGTATTGAATGGAAAGAAGTACTAGCAGGTCAAAAAGCTTTTGATGAAACAGGTGAATGGTTACCTCAAGAAACGCTTGACACGATTAAAGAATATTTAATCGCTATTAAGGGACCATTAACTACACCAATTGGTGGTGGTATTCGTTCATTAAATGTTGCATTACGTCAAGAATTAGACCTATTTACATGTTTACGTCCAGTTCGTTGGTTCAAAGGTGTCCCTTCACCAGTTAAACGTCCACAAGATGTTGATATGGTCATCTTCCGTGAAAATACTGAAGATATTTATGCAGGTATCGAATTTAAAGAAGGTACTGATGAAGTTAAAAAAATTATTGATTTCTTACAAAATGAAATGGGTGCTACTAACATTCGCTTCCCAGAAACTTCAGGTATTGGTGTGAAACCAGTTTCTAAAGAAGGTACTGAACGTTTAGTTAGAGCTGCAATTCAGTATGCAATCGATAATAACCGTAAAACTGTTACGCTTGTTCACAAAGGTAATATTATGAAATTCACCGAAGGCGCATTTAAGCAATGGGGCTATGATGTAGCTCATAATGAATTTGCTGATAAGGTATTTACTTGGCAACAATATGATGAAATTGTTGAAAAAGATGGTAAAGATGCAGCAAATCAAGCTCAAGAAAAAGCTGAACAAGATGGAAAAATCATTATTAAAGATTCTATCGCTGACATTTTCTTACAACAAATTTTAACTCGTCCAGCAGAACATGATGTAGTTGCTACAATGAATCTAAATGGTGACTATATTTCAGATGCTTTAGCAGCTCAAGTGGGCGGAATTGGAATTGCACCTGGTGCAAACATTAACTATGAGTCAGGACACGCTATTTTCGAAGCAACACATGGTACTGCACCTAAATATGCTGGTTTAAACAAAGTTAACCCATCTTCTGAATTATTAAGTTCAGTTCTAATGTTAGAACATTTAGGTTGGCAAGAAGCCGCTGATAAGATTACTGATGCAATTGAAGCTACTATTGCTTCTAAAGTTGTAACTTATGATTTTGCTCGTTTAATGGATGATGCTACTGAAGTATCAACTTCAGAATTCGCTGATGAGTTAATTAAAAACTTAAAGTAATTTATTTACACATTAATATATTATAACTTTAAAGAATTAATAGATTGATGATGCATTGCACTAATGTATTAGTTAACACAATAGCGCAAGTTTTAAAGGATTCTCAATCAAAGCAATTTTTAACAAAAGTGGAACATTGAATTTATATTAAATTCTGTTCCGCTTTTTTATTATGAAGTAAAACAAATAACTTTATTTTGTTTATAATTTATTAATAATTTTTTAAAAATAATAAAATTAATACTCAATATGTGGAAAATAATCATATGATTGTTAAGATTATGTAAATTTAATATGTTGTATGTTATTTTTGTTTTAACTTCCGTTATAATGAAAATGAAATGTTATATTAATTCAGGGAGGCACATTATGTCACAAAAAGTATTAGTGGTTGACGATGAGCAATCAATTGTAACTTTACTTAAATATAATCTTGAAACGGCTGGTTACATCGTTGAGGTAGCTTACGATGGTGAAGAAGCTTTGGAAAAGGTGAATGAAATTCAACCAGAACTTGTCGTTTTAGATGTAATGTTACCTAAAAAAGATGGTATTGAAGTATGTAAAACAATACGTTCTGATAAAAATTTAGTACCTATTTTAATGTTAACTGCAAAAGATGATGAGTTTGATCGTGTATTAGGATTAGAATTAGGTGCCGATGATTATATGACAAAACCTTTTTCTCCTAGAGAAGTTGTGGCGAGAGTTAAAGCTATCTTGAGAAGATCTAAATTTGCTAGTGAAATTGAAAAAGCAGATGTTGATGATGAGGATATATTGATTGAAAATATTAGAATCAGACCTGAATTCTTTGAGGTATATAAAGATGATGAATTATTAGAACTCACTCCTAAAGAATTTGAACTATTGTTGTATCTAATAGAAAGACAAGGGCGAGTAATCACTCGAGAACACATGTTAAATTCTGTATGGAATTATGAATTCGCAGGCGATTCTCGAATTGTTGATGTTCATATAAGTCATTTAAGAGACAAACTCGAAGAGAATCCGAAACAACCTAAATTAATTAAAACTGTTCGTGGACTCGGTTATAAATTAGAGAGACCTAAAGCTTAATGCTTAAATTTCATCATAGATTATTATTGCTATTAAGCACAATTACTATAATCAGTTTTATTGGTTTAGGCGTCATTATTCATCATACAATTTATCAAATATTATCAACAGCTCAGGTTACAGAACTCAAACATGTATCTGAAAATTTTTTGAAATTAAACAAGCAAAATGAGAATAATGAAATTAAAAATATTTCAGCTAATCAAAATTTAATTGTTAGAATTTCTGAAAATGGTAAAGTGATATACCAAACTGGTAACCAAAATAAAATAAATGATAACATTGATAATGAAGCTAATCCATCAAATATCATTTATAAAAGAGAAAATGGTCAGGTTAGATATACATTTAAAACAACTGTCAATGACAAAACGATATACATAAGTGGGATGAATACTGAGATTCTTGAATTACAGAAGAGTATGTGGAAGTATTTATCTTTAATAGGAATTATTGTTCTTTTAGCGATTTATTTAGCTGTTAGAAGTATCAATCGTACATATATTAGACCGATTAATGAAGTGACTTATGCTACCTCGTTAATTGCTGATGGATACTATCATGTTAGAGTACCTGAAAGCAATGTTAAGGAGACAAAAGCGCTATTTGTCACGACTAACGATCTTGCAAGACGGTTACAAAAGCTTAATAATAAACAAAAAATGCAATCAAATCGATTAAAAACAACATTAGAAAATATACCAAGTTCAGTATTAATGATTGACAAACATGGTGAAATTGTTGTGGCCAATCATGCATACTATGAGTTGTTTAGGCCAAACGGTAAGGTTGAAAATAAAAACTATACATCATATTTAGATCCTAAAATTCAACAATTAATTCTAGAAAGTTTCAAAACTGAAAAGCCACTATATGATCAGATAGAAATTTTATTAAATAATGTTCATCATAAATATTTCGATTTGTCATGTGTTCCAATACTAAGTAAATCTAAGAAAAAGTTACAAGGTATGGTTGTAGTAATGCATGACATTACAAATTTGAAAAAATTGGAAAACTTGCGTCGGGAGTTTGTTGCAAATGTATCTCATGAGCTTAAAACACCTATTACATCTATTAAAGGCTTCGCTGAAACACTCATAGAAGGTGCGAAAAACGATGAAGAATCACTTGATATGTTCTTAAATATTATTTTAAAAGAATCTAATCGTATTGAGTCACTCGTTATGGATTTATTGGATTTATCACATATCGAACAACAAACAGAGATAGAAACAGCATTTATGAATTTATCAGAGCTTGCTTACACAACTATTGATAACTTACAAAACCAGGCAAGATATAAAGATATTAAAATAGTATCCGAAATAGAAAAAGATGTCATTATAGAAGCACATGAAAACAAAATTGCACAAGTCATTACTAATTTACTATCAAATGCAATTAATTATTCACTTGAGAATAATGAGGTTATTGTAAGAGTGTATAGAGAAGGACATGAAGTAAATTTAGAAATACAAGACTTTGGTATTGGAATAGATAAAAGTGATCAAAAGCATATTTTTGAAAGATTTTATCGGGTGGATAAAGCAAGAAGTAGAGATTCAGGTGGTACAGGTTTAGGTTTATCTATAACAAAACATATAGTGGAGGCACACCATGGAACGATTAATGTCGAAAGCAATATTGGTGAGGGCTCGCTATTTAAAGTTTCATTTTTAGATGAAAAAGAATGATATCGTTCAATAAAGAATGACTATAATATCGCGGTACAAGAACTTTTATTTTGATTAGTAATTAATACAATTATTTTAAGGCCTTTCGTATACTTGCACCAAAAATTTGGTTGAGGATATGAAAGCCCTTTTTTTATTTAAATAAGTAATGGAGAGTGTGAAAAGTTTTTGTATAAACCATACATTCGTTATGGTTCAGGTTATATGCTAAAATATAATAAAATCACTCTGGAGGTATACGCATTGAATAAATTAGTTTTAATTGATGGTAATAGTTTAAGTTTTAGAGCATTTTATGCATTACCACTACTTTCTAACAAAGCAGGAATACATACGAATGCAGTATACGGTTTTGCTATGTTATTGGAAAAGATTATGAGAGAAGAACAACCATCGCACTTTTTAGTTGCGTTTGACGCCGGCAAAACAACATTTAGACATTCAAAATATAGTGAATATAAAGGCGGAAGACAAAGTACACCACCTGAGTTAAGCGAACAGTTCCCATACATTCGACAATTATTAGATGCTTACCATATCAAACACTATGAGTTAGAAAATTATGAAGCTGACGATATTATAGGCACATTAAGTAAAGAAGCTAATGACCAAGGGTTTGAAACGATTATAGTTACTGGGGATCGAGATTTAACACAGTTAGCAACTGATAATGTTACTATTTATTACACAAAGAAAGGTGTAACAGATGTTGATCATTATACGCCAGAATTCATTGCTGAAAAATATGATGGACTTAATCCCAATCAAATTATAGATATGAAAGGACTAATGGGGGATGCATCTGATAACATCCCTGGCGTTGCTGGTGTAGGCGAAAAGACAGCTATCAAGCTATTGAAACAATTTAATACAGTTGAAGGTGTTTATGACAATATAGATTCAGTCTCTGGAAAAAAATTAAAAGAAAAACTCGAAAATAGTCGTGAAGACGCATTCATGAGTAAAGACTTAGCAACGATTAATAAAAATAGTCCAATTGAAGTAACATTACAAGACACTGTGTTAAAAAATCAAGATGATAATAAAGATAAAATTGAATTATTCAAAAAGTTAGAATTCAAACAATTATTATCTGATATAGATAGTAATAATACTGAAGAGAAACACGAAGATAAAGTCATTGAAGTGAGTAATGATTTTAACAACATAAATTTTAAAGAATTAAAAGAAGCTGTGATTCACATCGAAGTAGATGGTACCAATTACTTACAGGATACAATTTTAAAATTTGGATTTTATGATGGAGTGGACCATGTTGTAATAGATTCCGATCAACTAAAGGAATATCCTGAATTGATTAAATGGCTAGAGAATGAGACTACAGAAAAAATTGTTTATGATGCTAAAAAAACATACGTTGTTGCGCATAGATTAGATATAGATATAAAAAATATTGTATTTGATGTTATGTTAGCAAGTTATATTATCGATCCATCAAGAACGATAGATGATGTAAACTCTGTAGTAAGTAATTATAATCAAAATTTTGTCCAAGATGATATTTCAATTTATGGAAAAGGGAAAAAGAGACATGTCCCAGAAGACACAATATTAAATAAGCATATTGCTTCAATCACAGAGGCAATTTATGCCTGCAAACGTGAAATGGTTGCTGAATTAGAATCGCACCAACAAATTGATCTATTGTTGAATTTAGAACTTCCACTTGCACGTATCTTAAGTGAAATGGAAGAAACAGGAATTTATACGGATATTAATGACTTAAGACAAATGCAGTCAGAAATCCAAGGAAAATTAGATTTACTAATAAGTAATATTCACGAAGCGGCTGGGGAAGAATTTAACATTAACTCTCCTAAACAATTAGGTGTAGTATTATTTGAAACGCTAGAACTACCAGTCATTAAAAAAACAAAAACTGGATATTCTACTGCAGTTGATGTGTTGGAGCAATTACAAGGTCAACACCCAATAATTGACTATATACTTGAATATCGTCAATTATCAAAATTACAATCCACTTATGTAGAGGGATTACAAAAAGTCATAAGTAAAGATAACAGAATTCATACTCGCTTCAATCAAACATTAGCGCAAACTGGTCGTTTATCAAGTGTAGATCCTAATTTACAAAATATACCAGTCCGTCTTGAAGAAGGACGTAAGATTAGAAAAGCTTTTAAGCCTACTTCAAATGATAGTGTGATATTATCAGCTGACTACTCTCAAATTGAATTACGTGTACTCGCTCATATTACCCAAGATGAAAGTATGAAAGAAGCATTTATCAATGAAAAAGATGTTCATACTGCTACTGCGATGAAAGTATTTGATGTAGAAGCGAATGAAGTTAACGCTTTAATGCGAAGACAGGCTAAAGCTGTTAACTTTGGAATAGTGTATGGTATTAGTGATTATGGTTTGAGCCAGAGCTTAAACATTACTCGAAAAAAAGCAAAAGCATTTATAGATGATTATTTGGCAAGTTTTCCAGGTGTAAAACAATACATGTCTGATATTGTTAAAGATGCGAAAGCAGATGGATATGTTGAAACATTATTGCACCGTCGCAGATATATACCAGATATTAATAGTAGGAACTTTAATTTGAGAGGTTTTGCTGAACGTACGGCAATGAATACTCCAATACAGGGTAGTGCAGCAGATATTATTAAATTAGCAATGGTAGAATTTGATAGACAAATTAAACAAACGTCTTATCATGCTCAGTTATTACTACAAGTACATGATGAATTAATTTTCGAAGTACCTGCCAATGAAGTTGAAGATTTTAGTTTATTTGTTGAGGAAATTATGGAACACGCATTACAATTAGATGTGCCGTTAAAAGTAGATTCTAACTATGGATCTACATGGTATGATGCAAAATAGAAAGAGGAATTAGAAATGCCAGAATTACCAGAGGTTGAACACGTTAAAAGGGGTATAGAGCCTTATATATTGAATGCAATTATTAAAAGTGTGACATTTTCAAACAAAGTTATTGAGGGCAAACAACAAGGAAAAGAGACAATTATTAAAGGAATTAATTTGGATGGTTTCAGATTGAATAGTGAAAGTTTTAAAATAAAATCCATTGATAGAAGAAGTAAATATATTGTCTTCACTATTGAAAAAAATAACAACCAGCGTATTATATTAAGTCATTTAGGTATGGCAGGCGGATTTTTTATTGTCGATAAATTATCAGATATTAGTACACCTAATTATCGAAAACATTGGCATGTCGTGTTTCATTTAGATAATGGTAAACAACTCGTTTATTCTGATATTAGACGATTTGGTGAACTAAGAAATCTGGCTACTTATAATGATTATCCAGCTTTTCTTGAAATTGCGCCTGAACCGTTTGATGACAATGCATTAAACTATTTTTTAGACCGGATTAAACTTAAGAAATACCAAAACAAACCTATTAAACAAATGTTGCTTGATCATAAAATGATAGCAGGTTGTGGAAATATTTATGCATGTGAAGCGTTATTTAGAGCAGGCGTTTTACCTGAGAGGAAAGTAAAAGATGTATCTAATCAAGAACGACAAATGTTATTTTATTATGTTCAAGAAGTATTAAATGAGGGTATAAATAATGGCGGTACTAGCATTTCTGATTATCGTCATGCTGATGGCAAGACAGGAGAAATGCAATTACACTTAAATGTATATAAACAAAAGACATGTAAAATATGTGGTCATGACATTGAGCAAAAAGTCATTGCATCGCGAAATAGTCATTTTTGTCCACATTGTCAGAAATAAAGGTGAGTGAATATTTATGCCAAAAGTTATTGGATTAACAGGTGGTATTGCCACTGGAAAGTCAACGGTTTCTGAGTTATTAACAGCATTTGGTTTTAAAGTTGTAGATGCTGATATAGCTGCAAGAAAAGCTGTTGCAAAAGGAACTAAAGGTTTAGAACAAGTTAGAGCAGCTTTTGGTGATAGTGCTATCACTGAGGAAGGTGAAATGGATCGCAAATATGTAGGTGAAATTGTTTTTAATCACCCAGAGAAACGTTTAGAGTTAAATGATATTGTGCATCCTATAGTTAGAGAGATAATGGAAGAAGAAAAGCAATCATATCTTAATCAAGGTTATGATGTCATTATGGATATTCCACTTCTTTTTGAAAATGAATTACAAAATACAGTTGATGAAGTATGGTTAGTATACACGTCTGAAAGTATTCAAATTGAGAGGTTGATGGAGCGAAATCAATTGTCACTAGAGGATGCGAAAGCGCGCGTTTATAGTCAAATATCAATAGATAAAAAGAGTAGAATGGCAGACCATGTTATAGATAACTTAGGAGATAAGTTGGAACTGAAACAAAACTTAGAACAGCTATTGACTGATAAAGGTTTTATTAACAAAGAAAGATAAAATTTGCTTAAGCAATTATTTATGCTTCGGCTCTAATAGATGAATGATGTAAATGTTAAATTTTACATAGATAAGTCTATTAGAGCTTTTTTTGGGCTCTATGTCAAATCGGACTGATGAGTCCTAATATTGAGATTAAGCAACCTTAGGTTGTTTAATCTCTTTTTTTGT
>NZ_JBXARC010000019.1:0-42621 GCF_058807855.1 Staphylococcus sp. GW821-FHT11H10
TTGCGCCATTTTTGTATTCAAACATAAAAATTGGACTGATGATTTTTAGTCATCAGTCCAATTTATTATAGAGCCAATTGTTCATGCTTCCTTCAAATTCATACGTCGATTATTTAGAAACGACTTCTTCACCATTGTAAGAACCACAGTTTTTACATACGCGGTGAGATAATTTGTATTCGCCACAGCTTGGGCATTCAGTCATACCAGGTACTGAAATTTTGAAGTGAGTACGACGTTTGTTTTTTCTAGTTTTAGACGTTCTTCTTTTTGGTACTGCCATGATATATCCTCCTTAATATTAAACACATATCTTAAGTGTTAGGTCATTAAATCATTATACAATAATTTAAAACAACCTGCTATTACTCTTTATCGTATAATTGTTGTAATTTTTGAAGCCTAGGATCAACTTGTTGCGTTTGGGAATTATTATTGTCTTTTTCTTTTTCAAGTTCGATCATTTGATCTTCGTCAATAACTTCCCAACCATTACCTTCTGTAAGCATTTGATCGCTATTCTCAGAATATGCTCTCATCGGTTTCTCAATGATAACCAATTCTTTAGCAATGTTTCGAATGTTAATCATACCATCAGTCGCTAGATGATAATGTTCATCTTCTTCAACTTCTTCATCGGTATAACTATCATAACCTTCTAAATCAAATATTTCAGATGTACGCACGTCTAAAGGAACTTCTACAGGTACAAGCGTACGTGCACAAGGCATTGTATACGTTCCAGTTAAATGCATATCTGCAATAACTTCATTTGATTTAACGGTTAATTCACCTTCAACATTGATTTCTGATAAATCAATCAAGCCTAAGGGTTCTATTAAATGTTCAAAATTCGCCGTTTGATTAAATTCAAATGGTTTATCTTGATATTTTCTTAATTGCGTTATTGACCATTTCATATGGCTTCACCTCTAACAAACACAAAATTTATTTTAACTTTACAAGTATAAGTTGTCAAGATTTTTTCTTAACATACTTTCTTCTGTTACAATACTAATAATGAATACTGAGAGGATGAATTGCAAATGAAAAGTGTTGGACTGATTTCAGAATATAATCCATTCCATAACGGTCACTTATATCATGCCCAACAATCTAAGATACAGTCTAATGCTGAAATCGCTATTGCAATCATGAGTGGCAATTTCGTTATGCGTGGCGAACCCGCAATCTACAACAAATTTTTACGTACTAAGATGGCTCTATCAGGTGTTGATTTAGTCGTTGAACTCCCAACCATTGCCAGCCTATCATCTAGTGATTATTTTGCAACATTTGCAATTAAAGTCGCTCACTATTTAGATATTGATACGATCGCATTTGGCAGTGAAATTGATAATCTTGCACGCCTTGAAAAGGTAGCAACAAACATCAACGCACTTGAGCAGTCATCACTTTTTCAAGATTTAATTAAGCAAGGCAAACATTATGCCAAAATTATTGATGACTTGGTTGAAGACCCCGATGTCTTACGCTCACCGAATAATATACTAGGTGTCGCATACATAAAGGCAATCAATACCATTGATCCGACGATTAATAAAATTGCTATTCAACGCCAATCTGCCACGCATCATGATCAAGACATTAAACATGACACATTTGCAAGTGGCTCAGCTATAAGACGGGCCTTAATAAATAACAATCATATTTGGAAGGATGTTGTACCATCCAATATAACTTGCCTATATGAGAAACCACACCTTTTAAAGCAACAGACATTTAATTTTATTAAATATAATATTTTGAGTCGTTCTTCTACAGAATTGTCACAAATTTATACAATGTCCGAAGGCTTTGAACACCGACTTAAAGCAAATATTCAAAGTGCACCAGATTTTGACACATTGATGTCATTAGTTAAGACCAAGCGTTTCACATATACGCATATTCAACGTGTATTGATGCAATTATTGTTGAACATAAAGAAAGATGCGTTCAAAGAGGATATTGAGGCCGTACGTATTTTAGGAATGACACCTCAAGGCCAACAATATTTAAAGTGTTTAAAAAAGAAATTCCCAAATCGTTCTTATGTGACAAATGTAAATAAGAAGACGGCCACTTTATTTGAAAATGAAATTAAAGCGACACATATTTATAATTTAATATCTGGTAAGGAAGCTAATGATTTTAATACACCTGTTATAATTAACAAAGATGACTAGAAATGAGAAAAGCTTAATCAAAATAACTTCTCAGTTCTAGTCATCTTTGCGGGGGTGGGACGATGAATCTAAAAAAGAATTCTGTCTCACTCCCTCAACTATTATTTTTTAAACTTTTCTTTCAAAGCTTTCTCTACATTAGGTGGTACAAAATCTGAAATATCAGCTTTATATTGTGCCACTTCTTTTACAACGCTTGAACTTATAAAAGAGTAGTTCGTACTTGTCATCATATACATCGTCTCTACATTACTATTTAATTTCTTATTCATTGATGTTAAACGTAATTCGTACTCAAAATCACTAACTGCTCTTAGTCCTCTAATGATTGTTTGAGCACCGATTTTATCACAAAAATCTACTAACAAGCCGTTATAATTATGTACTTGAACATTAGATAAGTGTTTAACAGATTCTTCTATTAATGCCATTCGCTCATCAATATTAAACGTTCCAGTTTTATTACTATTCTTTAGCACACAAATATGCAATTCATCAAAGCGCCCTGCACTACGCTCGATAATATCAATGTGTCCATATGTAATAGGATCAAAACTACCTGGAATGACTGCTTTCGTTTTAGCCATTTTGCTCTCCTTTTTCTAATAACAAAGTATCAGTAAGACCATAGTGATATTGTTTAATCACTTTGAATCCATTTGTGTTGATTTGTTCATGGTTGCTAAACTCACAAATGATGATACCATTTTCTTTCAATAAATTAAACTCTGCAATTTGCTCTAAAGCTTTATCAATCAAACCTTTATTATATGGAGGGTCAAGAAAAATATAGTCAAATTGAATCTCTCTCTTATTTAGAGCTTTCAATGCACGATCAGCGTTATTTTTATAAACTTCAGATTGATCACGTAAATCTAATTGTTTTAAATTAGCCTGAATAACTTTAACAGCTTTAAAATTTTGGTCTACAAAAATCACTTTTTCCATACCACGTGATAATGCTTCTATACCTAATGCGCCACTTCCAGCGAATAAATCTAAACCTAATCCATGTACTTCTTGTAAGCTATTAAATATACCTTCTTTCACTTTATCCATAGTTGGACGTGTATTACGACCTTCTAAGCTTTCTAAGACTTTACTTTTATGTTTTCCAGCAATAACTCTCATCTTGACTTACACTTCCATTTCTCTAGGTAATTTATTATAATTTGTTGTAAAAAGGAGAAGGATTATATTATGAAACAGTCATTTATCGTATTGGGAGAAGGATTAACAGATTTATTTGAATTTAATACCTTAATAGAATACAACCATCTCCGAATAAATAAAATTGTATACTTTCATACACCACAATCTTCAAAACAACTTTCATCTGTTGCAATGATTATGAATCCAACTTCAGGTAATCATTTCCAAGCTATGTACATCATGCTTGATGCGCTTAAATATCCATTTCCTAACAGTAATAAAAAATTTGAACTCATTAATAATCAAGCAAATCAATATAATGTACCTATATTCGGAATAGATGTACAACCACCAGAAGCATTCCACACGTTAGACCAATACTTCAAGTATTTGATAAGTGTATTACGACTTCAAAATTGGATTCCACCTATGCAATAAAATTATAGAATTTCATGTTTTTCTTTTTCATAAGTTTTTTTCAAATATTTATAAGGTGATCCGTCTATATCCACAACGTATTTTAGTTTCATTAATATATGAACAATAGCATCTGCGTCATTCTCATTAACGTATAATACAACATATTTACGTTGCTTATTCGTATAAATAATATGCCCATACTTTCTAATTTGACGCTCATGCTTAATATGTTTTAAATAGACAATCAAACTCACTCTAGGAATTAATTCCATACTATATACACACTCCATTTATTATGCATAATAACTATACCACGACTATTAATTTTATAAAATCCTTTAAACCCATGAACTGCATACTTGAGTATTAAATATCTATTTACTTTTGCGTTAGTGTGAATTTTGGTACGCTTAATTCAATAATAACAAGGAGGCATTATTAATGACGATCAAAAAACGATGGGTTCTTAATTTAAGTTTAGCGAGCGTTAGTTTTTTGGGTAGCTTATTTTTTATAAATAAAAGTAGTAAAGCAGATCAAACTAAAGAAATCCCTAAATTCTTTAATGGTAAGGCACCATACATTTTTGCACATAGAGGCGGCATGGCAGTGAGACCTGAGCAAACACAATTGGCATTCGATAACGCCGTCGCTAACAACTTAGATGGTTTTGAAACGGATGTTCGACTTACTAAAGATGAAAAACTAATTGTATTTCACGACGCCACTGTAGATCGTACTACAAATGGTTCAGGCAAAGTAAGTGATCATAGAGTTTCAGAATTAAAGCGTTTAGATGCTGGTTATCACTTTAAAGATATTAATGGCCAATTTCCATATCGTGGTCATCAAAAAGCAAAAATTTTAACTTTTGATGAGCTTTTAAAAATGTATCCTAATATGTATATTAATGTTGATTTAAAAGATGCACCAGATAGTTATGAAGGAACAGTTGCGCCAACAAAAATGTATGAAGATATTATTAATAATCAGGCACAAGATCGCGTACTTGTAACTAGCTTTTACAAAGAACAAAATGTTCGCTTTAGAGAAATAAGTAAAGGACAAGTTGCTATTGGAGCAAGCCAAAAAGAAGTTGCTGAAGGGTTTATCAAATTTAATTTAGGATTAGGGAATAAGTATCAACCTATTGCTGATACATTTCAAATGCCGACCCAATTCAAAGGTATTCCATTAACCTCTAAACGTTTTATTCAATGGTTAAACTTATTAAATATAGTGCCTGGATTTTACGGAATTAATAGCACTGACTTGATGACTGATTTATATCATAAAGGTGTTCATACATTAGTAACAGATCGCCCAGATTTGGGTAAACAATTCAAATCAAGTCTCAATATTGAGAAATAAACGCGCTATAAAGTAAAAGGAGAAAGAAATCAAATGCATTACGATTTCTTTCTCCTTATTTTATGACAAACTACAATTACAAGTGCCACCTGTCGCACATCCATCATGACCTGTTTTGAAGAATGGATTTCCCGCTTCAATTTTCACATTTTTCGAAACTGAAAATGCTATTTTACTTACTACTTCATCAATTAAATTTTGTAGCGCTACCTCTTTAGATTTGTAATCCATGACGACTGGTAACATTTCATAAGCTCTTTTACGTCTTCTTGTTTCTAACATAACCTTTTGATAATCAGGATGATATTTCCCAAAACGCATAACTTCATCATAAGCAACTTTAGATTTCAAAAAAGCCTGATACATAAGATGTGCTTCATCATCATTGTTTAGCATCTCTTGTGCTGCGCGAAAATCATGATAAAGTTCAGATTGAACAATCATATCCGATAGTCCTTCTATATCATCAAGAATTGACATTGTTTCTTCTGTATACAATGTATGGTTCCCCCTTCCATAAGTAGATTATTTTTCCAAGAAAATAAGTGAATAATAGTCTTTCGTAACTTCTCCACCCATTTCCTCATACTTAGTATTCAACATTCTAGAACGGTGCATATCAGAATTCATCCAACTATGAATTAGTGTCGGCACATCATCAAAATCATATCCGACATTTTGGCTTGTAGAAATAAATGAAATGTTTTCATTGCTTAATTGGCTTTTCAAAGCATCCTCAGTAAATTCAACATCATTAGAACCTGTTGCTTCATATAAGTTTACTGATGCAATGTGAGCTATATCTGAATTGACTTTTAGTGGTTTAATATTTTTTAACTTTCTCATCTCATTCGTAATTTCATATAGCGTCATTAATTGATTAGGATTTTGTTCATAAGGAAGATTATCTTTCTTAGCTTTATCAAAATCTTCTTCATTATAGTTATCATCAGATTCATTAGCTAAAGGATATGGCTTAAGAAATGCTAGTGCCTCTTTATCAAGAAAGCGAATACCCATAATTTGATTCGATTGCTGATCCACATAAACCTGTGCATAAACATTTCCATATTTAATCAATGTTTGCGTTTTTATATCTTCATCAGATAATTCGAAATTATAACTTTGACCATTCACTTTAATAGAAGGATCCGGGTTAATACTTGTATTTTCAAAAATATGTGATGCACTCTCATTAATTTTTAAAGGTGCAACATTAGCATTGTTTCCCGTTGCATAAACTGATTTTATTTTATTCTCTTTAGTTGAAACAATATAATATTGTTCATCTTTTTTAAATACGTAATTCATATAGTGCCCTTTAAATGGATATGTACGACTTGCTTGACCGTATTTATCAGTTAAATCATCTATATCTTTACCAATCCAAGTACCTACGCCCTCTTTTGGTGATGGATTTTCACTGGTGTTATGAGTCTTAGGCGCTTGTTCTGAATGATTAGTTGAAACAGTTTTATTTGGATTTTCTAATACATCAAATTTAAGTCTTGGTGAGTAAAATAAATATATAAGAAATAATACTAAAAATATTACACCTAAAACCTTAATTATTAATTTTGCCATCTTTCACCCACCTATTTTGAATTATATCTATTGTACAAAATAACTATTTTATTAATCAAGACATCCTACTTAGTATTACTACTTTTACCAAGTCATCCTTTTACAAATAAATTGATATTAATGTTACAAAAAAGACTAAGACAATGATGTCTTAGTCTCAATCAATTTGTATTTAATTTGTTACGCTAAATTCGATTATAATCCTAATGTTGCTTTAATTAGTGAAGTCGTTTCTCCACCCGGGTAAAATACATATAAAAGTAAGTAAACTGCTACACCAGTGATAGCTGTAAAGAACCATATAACTGATGCAATTGGACCTGCTTTTCTATGCCATTTAAATTTATCTTTATATGCTGTAATAATTTGAATTAACCCTAGAACGCCACCAATTGTAGCTAAATTAATGTGGAAAATTAAGAAAATTTTATAATATGTTCTAACTGAGTCTGGTCCCCCGAAATCTGTATTACCTATAAAAATAGTTCTTGATGCATAGATAATAAAGAAAGTTAATGCAAAGATTGCTGCCCATAACATTGTTTTCTTGTGCTTATCTATATCTCTATGCCAGATTTGCCACCATCCAATGGCAACAAAGATAGCACTAATCACAATACAACTTGTACTAATCGTCGGTAGAATTGGTAAATTCATATGTTTCATCCTTATTTAATTTGTATATTTTAAATCATTTTTATCAGTGAGATAACAACAACTAAAACGAAAAATACTACTAAATAATTTAGGGAGTAAATAAACATTTTTGTTGCCCATTTAGTTTGATCTGTCGCTTTCTTAAAAGAAGTTAAACCAACATATAGCCAACCTAAATTAAGCAATGTAGCTAATACTACAAATGTTGTCCCGAGACTTGATAATAGAAATGGTAGTGGAAGTAAAAAGACTAACCATATAAACATACTTATTCTAGTACGTTTAAATCCTTTAACAGATGGTAACATGGGTATATTAGCTAATGAATATTCATCACTTCGCTTAATTGCTAGAGCATAGAAATGAATTGGTTGCCAACAAAAAACAACTAAAAATAATGCAATTGCAATAAGACTTATATTTCCATCAATAGCAACCCAACCAATTAATGGTGGTACTGCACCCGGAAAACTCCCAACTACTGTGTTCCAAGTTGTATGTCTTTTAGACCAAATTGAATAATAAGACACATAACCCACAATGCCGATGAGTCCTAGTACACCTGATGGTACATTTAATAAGAATAAACAAGCTTCTCCTAATAACATCATACCAAAACTTAAAATTAATAAATTTTTATCTGAAATTCTATCATTAACTGTCGGTCTATTTTGCTTACTTGGCATTATTCGATCAATATCTTGATCATAATAATTATTTAATGCACAAGCGCCACCCATAATTAATGTTGATCCAATCAACATTAATAGAATTTGAGGTATTGACGATAGGAAGGAATGATTGCTCATCACAACAGCTAACCAAGCACCTGCAAATGCAGGAATTAAGTTACCTTGAACTAAACCCATCTTGATAATTTGTTGTAACTCTTTAAACGATACACGGCTCGATGGTTGTGACAAAGTTTGCTCTTTGCTCATGATCCCCCTCCTTAAAATTTTCATATAATACTATGATATAGCAATTACTAAAAATTGACTAGTTTATATCAAATTTAATTGTGACACTTTAACGACATTCTACTTCACTAATTTTTTGTTAGTTCCTATTGTTGTATAATTATTTTAATAATAAAATTGTAATAAAAATAGACATTAATTAAGAGCATTCAGTACTAATTAATCTACACTGTCAAAATACTCTTGATTAATGATGGGGTGTATAACATTGTTTAACAAACGAAACCTTAAATGGTTATCTGTATTAGCAACTATCATAATGGCATTCGTACAACTTGGTGGTGCATTAGTTACTAAAACTGGCTCTGAAGATGGATGTGGATCATCTTGGCCTTTATGTCACGGTGCATTACTCCCTCAAAATTTACCTATCGATACAATTATCGAATTAAGTCATCGTGCCGTCTCTGGTTTATCATTAATCGTTGTACTGTGGTTAGCTATTACAGCATGGAAACATATTGGCTATATTAGAGAGGTAAAGCCATTAGCAATTATCAGTATTGCATTTTTACTAGTTCAAGCATTGATTGGTGCAGCAGCTGTCATTTGGCAACAAAATTCATACGTATTAGCACTGCACTTCGGTATATCTTTAATCAGTTTCTCTTCAGTGTTTGTTTTAATGCTTATCATTTTTGAAGTCGATAAAAAATATGAAGCTGATGAACTATATATCAGAAAGCCATTAAGAAGATTAACATGGATAATGACAGGTATAGTATATTTAACGATTTATACTGGCGCTTTAGTTAGACATGCAAAAGCAAGTTTAGCATATGGAGGCTGGCCTTTACCTTTCCATGACATCATTCCACATACAGAGCAAGATTGGGTACAATTTGCGCATCGTGGTATGGCATTTATAACGTTCTTCTGGATAATGATAACGTTTATTCATGCAGTTAAAAATTACTCTGAGAATAGAACAATTCGATATGGGTATACAACTGCATTTATCCTTATCATCTTACAAGTAATTACTGGGGCTCTATCTGTAATGACTAATGTAAATTTATTCATCGCACTTTTACACGCTTTATTTATCACAATATTATTCGGTATGATAGCTTACTTTATTATGTTAATGCTACGTACGATTAGAAGTGAAAAAATCAAATAACCTATTAGTATAAAAGGAGATGTGAATGGTTCATTCACATCTCCTTTTTAATTAAAAATTTTATTAACGATGACGTTTATAAATATTAATTACTCCATTGAATCAATCTATTCAAAATTCAATATGAAATCTATTAATTAGCTTATTTTTTAAAATGAATTTTGATTTTAATCTGCTTTTTCAATTTCAATAAGTAAGTCCCCTGTTGCAATCGCATCGCCATTTACAACCGTTACTTGTTTTATAGTTCCATTGAATGGTGCTTGAATCGTTGTCTCCATCTTCATCGCTTCTGTAATTAATAAAGGTTGGTTTACTTTTACTTCTTCACCAACTGTAACTTTAACTTCAGTTACCGAACCAGGCATTTGAGCACCAATATGACTAGGATTTGATTTGTCAGCTTTAGGTTTCAAGTTCGTATTTGTTTTAATATTTTCATCTTTTATAGAAATACGACGTGCTTGACCATTCATAACATAATAAATTGTTCGATAACCATTTTCATCCGGCTCACTAATTGTTTCAAGTTTAATAATTAATCGTTTACCAGTATCAATCTCTATTTCAACTGTTTCACCATTACGCATACCGAAGAAGAACGTTGGTGTATCTAATAATGATAAGTCACCATATTGTTGTTTTGTTTGCATAAACTGATCAAATACTTTTGGATATAATACATAACTGATTACATCTTGTTCAGTCACTTCACCATAATCTTTTGCTTCAAGTTCTTGTCTGATTTCATCAAAATTCACAGGATCTAAATACTCACCTGGACGTTCTGTTAGTGGTTGTTGACCTTTGAGGATGACATCTTGCAATTCCTTATTAAAGCCATTGACTGGCTGACCTATATCACCTTTGAAATAAGATACAACCGATTCAGGGAAATCTAACTTATGGCCCTCTTTGATGACTGATTGCTCATCCAAGTCATTTTGAACCATATAAAGGGCCATATCTCCTACAACTTTAGATGATGGCGTTACTTTTACGATATCGCCAAATAAGAAATTAACACGACGATACATATCTTTGACCTCGTGGAAACGTTCACCTAAACCTAAACTTTTTGCTTGTTGTCCTAAATTTGAATATTGTCCTCCAGGCATTTCATGATGATAAATTTCGGTATTAGGAGACTTAATGTCACTTTCAAAGTCACTGTAGTATGGACGTACAGTACTCCAATAGTGACTGAGTTCTTCTAATCCTTCAATATCTGCTCTTAGATTTCGATTAAAACCATTTAATCCATAATACAACGAATTGGCGCTAGGTTGACTTGTTAAACCACTCATTGAAGCAACAGCTGTATCAATGATATCTACACCTGCATCTATCGCTTCTTTATAGATAAGTAGACCATTTCCACTTGTATCGTGTGTGTGTAAATGTATCGGTAAATTTATCGCAGATTTTAATTCTCCGATAAGTTCATATGCTGCTTTAGGTTTTAACAATCCTGCCATGTCTTTAATAGCTAAGATATGGAACCCTTCACGTTCAAGTTCTTTTGCTAATTTTACATAGTATTCAAGTGTAAATACATTTGAACGTTCAGGATTTAATATATCACCGGTATAACAGATTGCACCTTCAGAAATCTTACCTGCATTTTGAACCGCTTCATTTGCAACTTTCATTTGATCTACCCAGTTAAGTGAGTCGAAAATTCTAAAGACATCTACGCCTGCATTCGCACTTTCTTTCACGAACTTTTCAATCACATTATCAGCATAATTTTTATAGCCAACTGCATTTGAAGCACGTAATAATATTTGGAATAAAATATTGGGAATTGCTTTACGTAATCTTTCAAGTCGTTCCCATGGATTTTCTTTTAAAAAGTTGTAAGCGACATCAAATGTTGCGCCCCCCCACATTTCTAAAGAAAAACTATCTTTAAACACTTCAGCAGTTTTAGAAGCAATATTCATCATATCCTTAGTACGAACGCGAGTTGCTAAGAGTGATTGGTGTGCATCACGAAAAGTAGTATCAGTAACCAATACGTCGTTTTGCTCTCGTACCCAATCGGCTACTGCTTTAGGTCCTTTACTATCTAGCAGCTGTTTCGTTCCGTTCAAGGTATTAATTTTACTATGTGGCACTTGTGGTATAGCTGTCGATTCATAATCAGGTTTGAGTCTTTTTTCAACATTAGGAAAACCGTTAATCGTTACATTACCGATATATTCTAACGTTTTAGTACCACGATCTAGAGTCGGTGCAATATTAAATAATTCGGGTGTTTCTTCTATAAATTTAGTCGTATAATCCCCACTGCGGAATTGATCATTACGCATCACATTAATCAGAAACGGAATATTAGTTTTCACACCACGTATACGCATTTCACGAAGAGAGCGTTCCATCTTTTCTTCAGCTTGTTTAAATGTAACCGCATGTGTTGATAACTTAACCAATAGTGAATCATAATAAGGAGATATTTCTGCACCTTGGAAACCGTCACCAGCATCTAAACGTACACCAAAACCACCACTAGATCGATAAGCGATAATAGTACCTGAATCTGGCATAAAGTCATTAGATGGATCTTCAGTTGTTATACGACATTGAATGGCATAACCTAATGTTTGAATTTCTTCTTGTTGTGGCATAGAAACGCGTTCATCAAATAAGTTAGCACCATCAGCAACTAAAATTTGAGTTTTAACAATATCTATACCAGTAATCATTTCAGTTATTGTATGTTCTACTTGAACCCGAGGATTAACTTCAATAAAGAAGAACTCATCCCCTGATACTAAGAATTCTACCGTACCTGCGTTAACATATCTGATATTATTCATTAATTGTAATGCTGCATCACAAATTCGTTCTCGTAATTCTTTTGATAAGCCAACTGAAGGAGCTACTTCCACTACCTTTTGATGACGACGTTGCACCGAACAATCACGTTCATATAAGTGAACAATATTACCATATTCATCCCCAATAATTTGTACTTCAATATGTTTGGGATTATCTATGTATCTTTCAATATATACTTCACTATTACCAAATGACTTTTCGGCTTCAGATTTAGCTCGATGGAATGCGTCTTCTAATTCTCCTTCTTCACGTACGATACGCATCCCTTTACCGCCACCACCACTCGTAGCTTTAATCATTAAAGGAAAGCCAGCTTCTTGAGCAAAGGCTTTTGCTGCTTCAAAGTTTTCAATCGGTCCATCTGTACCGGGAATAACAGGCAATTTAGCATTTATTGCAGTTGTTCTAGCTTTGACTTTATCTCCAAACATATCTAAATGTTCTATATGCGGACCAATGAATTTAATTCCTTCTTCATCACAACGTTGTGCAAATTGTTCATTCTCACTTAAGAAGCCATAACCAGGATGAATTGCATCCACACCAGCTCGTTTCGCCACATCGATGATACGTTCAATGTTCAAATAACTCTCAGCTGGGCCCAAATCTTTGCCCACTAAATAAGATTCGTCAGCTTTATATCTATGTAAAGCATTTTTATCTTCGTTCGAATAAATTGCCACGGTTTTAATATTTAATTCTGTTGCTGCCCTAAATATTCTGATTGCAATTTCGCCACGGTTTGCTACTAATAATTTTTTTATATTTTTCAAAAAAGGCACTCCCCTTTTAAAGTTCGAATATTCTAACTAATTAGATAATAAAATTTTATACTAACTCAAATAATAAAGCTATCTTTATTTATGAAATGTGAGTTATAAAAAAATAGTAAAGTACTAATAATGCTTGAAAATAAGTATTGCATATATACCCTTTTCTAAAACGCATGCTCAGAGTATCATCAGGAAAAATTATCATTAGTCATAACTTTATATTATCACTTTAATAGATAATACTCCACCGACATCGACGTTTTATAATAATTTTCATAAAAATGTAAAAAACCTTTACATGAACTCTAATTATATGTTCATGTAAAGGTATCGTTTATATTATTATCTTTATCTAGTTAAACCAATTTTTTGTTTTTTAGCTTTTTGTGATCGTTTTTCGTCCATTTTAATTTGTTTGGCAACTAGCAATAATAGACCCATTGCGATACTTAAACTTAACATTGATGAACCTCCAAAACTTATAAATGGTAATGGAACACCTGTTAATGGGATAGTTGCTGAAATACCACCTAAATTAACAAACGTCTGACTTCCGATATAACTTGCAACACCTACACAAATTAATTTATAAAAATAAGATGGCGTTTTAGTAGCTAATACGAAAGCGCGATAAACGATAAAGAATAATAAGCAAATTACAAATAATCCACCTACTAAACCAAGTTCTTCACAAATGACTGCGAAAATAAAGTCAGTATGTGCCTCTGGCAAATAGCCAAGTTTCATAATACCATTACCTAATCCGCGTCCAAATAAACCACCATTACCTATTGCCATTAATGAATTGGTCAAATGGTAACCTGTACCAGCTTCAGAACTGAATGGGTTCATTAGGGTACTAAAACGGGCTTTCAAATAGTGTGGCATCATACCGCTTGCTACAAAGAGTAAAGCAATACCAACGAAACTACCAACGATAAGTAAGACGGGTCCTTTGACTATTTTCTGAACACCTATGCCAGCAAAAATAAACATAGATACAATGATTATCATGATGAGCAATGTCTGTCCAATATCACCTTGTAACAATACTAAAAATAGACATACAACGATCAACACAAGTGGTGCAGCGATAACTTTAATCTTCTCTCTTACTTGTGGTAATTTTCGACTGATCACATAAGAAATATATAATATGAATGCAATTTTCAACAATTCTGATGCTTGTAAGTTCATAAATCCAAGATTTATCCAACTCTTAGAACCGTTAATATTTTTACCTACGATAAGTGTTAAAAATAGTAACACGAAGATGATTATCATGATCCACTTCTGTGTTTTCGCTTTTTGTAATATTTTAATATTCAGCATAAAAGCGATAAAGAATACGACAATAAAACTCATAATAACGTATATAAGCTGTCTATTGTAGAAATACGTACCAGATACTTCAAGTCCACCTGTTAGCGTCCCTTTAGTTGCTGCAACCATACTTGCACTATATACCATAATCAAACCAAAGAGACACAAAATAACGTATGTAATTAATAATGGATAATCGATGAACTTAGCAGTTCTACCTATGTATCGAAATATATTTTTTAAATTACTCATAAAAATGATCATCCAATTCTAGATTTTTAAAACTATGGTCAATACTATTACGTTTAAACATAATTTCTGTCTAAACTATTATATACTTTGTGCACATTATTTAACAAATATAAACTGATTAGAGATGCATCTAATTAACTTACAATTTCAGTCTTCAATTTGAAAAAGCGCTTAAAACATAAAATGACTGAAAATATTATAAACATAATATTTCAGTCACTATGGTGAGATAATTTATATGTAGTAAATATTACAATTAACTCAATTTATAAATGAAAAAGCAAATCATTAAAATTCACTTATATATTTAATCGATAGTTATTTTACATTAGTAAATGCTTCATGAAGTTTAGATAATTCTTTTTCTAAACGTAGCATTAAATTTTTGCCGTCTTCTTTATTGACTAAACCAAGTTTAACCGCAAAGTCAACTTCTTTTTGTAAACCAAACATTTGTGTGTCGAGAACTTCTTCATATAACGGGCACGAAGGTAAAGTTAAATTATCCATTTGAACTTTAATTAAATGTAAGATTCTATCAGCATCTTGATTTAATTGCTCATAAGCCACGTTACTCATTTTCGTTTGCTTCGGCATCACATACTCCCCCTATCATTAAATATCTTCATATCAAAAGTTTATCTTACTACTTTTTAAAAAGCAAGTTTATTCAGTGAATACATGAATTTAATTGTGATAAAATAATGACTAGAACGAAATTAGGGAGTGGGCAAAAAATGATTCAAATCAAAGGCTTAGTCAAGTTCCCTATCACTTTAGATAGTACAACTTGGATATTCGATGATAGAAAAGTAAAGATCGAAGATATTGAAAGCGGTGTGTTTGAAGGAACGAAACCTATTAAATTTGAAGATAATCGTGAATGGAACAGAGCCATTCTTGAAGGACAAACGAATCCGCCAACTTTAAATTCAGAGATAAAATATCGTAAACGTTCTGTATTAGAAGATTCTTTCGCTATCAATATGACACCTTTCTTCAAAAATGCAGAACCACAAGACAATGCGACTGCAATTAAATTATTTAATGAAAATGATGCCATTGAAGTGCCAATTGACTTGTTACCTTATCTGTTCTTCCAATTTGCGAAAGACGGTAAACGAATGTATGATGATAACGCTGTAGATAGCTTTGTTTATAACCCAGATGAGAAAGATTACACGTATGAATTTAAATATGTTACGCATATAGAGGTGATCTAATTTGCGTGAAGTACAATGTATAATTTGTGATACGAAGGTTTTAATTGATGAACATACGGTTGAAGCCAAACGACTTCGCAATAATCCAATCAGAACATTTATGTGTGATGATTGTAAAAGTCGCCTAGATAGACCAAAGCAACGTCTGAATACACACCACACAGTAAACTTTAATCCAAATGATGGATTGTAATTATCTATAATTGATTAAAAAACTTTTATTTCTCAAAACAAATCAGTCTGGGACATAAATAATATAATCATGCTACTTAGCAAATTCGCAGTAGCTGACTGAACTGAGAAGGCGCTTAAATCAAGCTTTTCTCAGTTCTAGTCATCCTGTAAAATACACAAACTAAAAAAACAGTAAATGATGCTTAGCACACATTTACTGGTTTTTGCATAAAGTACTCTAAATTATACTTTAGATTTCAACGATGCTTATTCTTCTTGCATCATTTGTTTCACACGTTTAGCTTCTTTTTCACGTAATGATTTATTTAAAATTTTCTTTCTTAGACGAATACTTTGAGGCGTTACTTCAACTAATTCATCATCATTAATATATTCTAACGCTTCTTCAAGTGTAAGAATTCTTGGACGGTTCATTGTTTGTGTTTGGTCTTTAGTAGCTGAACGTACGTTTGTTTGATGTTTTGCTTTAGTAATGTTTACTGTTAAATCATTTTCACGGTTATGTTCACCAACAATCATACCTTCATATACTTCAGTACCTGGTTCCATGAAGTTTACACCACGATCTTCTAAGTTGATGATCGCATATGCTGTGGCTTGGCCTTGGTCCATAGAAATTAATGCACCATTACGACGACCACCAATTTGTGCTTTAACACGAGGTCTAAATTCTTCGAAAGTATGGTTAATAATACCATATCCACGTGTCATAGACATAAATTCAGTTGTATAACCAATCATACCACGTGCTGGTACCATAAAGATAAGTCGTGTTAACCCATTATCAGTTGTTGACATATCTAACATTTCACCTTTACGTGCACCTAGAGATTCAATGACTGATCCTGCATTTTCAGAAGGTACTTCACATTGAACGCGTTCAAATGGTTCACTTAGAACACCATCAATTTCACGTAAAATAACTTGTGGTTTAGATACTTGAAGTTCAAATCCTTCACGTCTCATATTCTCAATTAAGATAGATAAATGTAATTCACCACGTCCTGCAACTACCCATGTATCTGGAGAGTCAGTTGGTGTTACTTTTAATGAAACGTCTGTTTCAAGTTGTTGATCTAAACGTTCTTGGATTTGACGTGCAGTAACATAGTCACCTTCACGGCCAGCAAATGGTGAATTATTTACTTTGAATGTCATTTCAAGTGTTGGTTCATCAATACGTAACACAGGTAATGCTTCTTGATGATCAGTTGGTGTCACTGTTTCTCCGACGTTAATATCTTCCATTCCTGAAACGGCAATTAAATCACCCGCTTGTGCTTCTTCGATTTCTTCACGTTTCAAGCCAAAGTAACCAAAGATTTTAGTTACACGGAAATTCTTAACAGTACCATCTAATTTAATAAGCGATACGTTGTCACCTACGCGCATTTTACCTCTGAATACACGTCCGATACCAATACGTCCTACGTAGTCATTATAATCCAATAATGCGACTTGGAATTGTAACGGTTCATCATGATTGTCGATTGGTGCAGGTACATAATCAATAATTGTTTCATATAAAGACTGCATGTTTTCATCTTGTTTCTCTGAATCAAGACTAGCAGTACCATTGACAGCTGATGCATATACTACTGGGAAGTCTAATTGTTCATCATTCGCTTCTAATTCGATAAATAAATCTAAAACTTCATCTACTACCCCTTCAGGTCTAGCTGATGGTTTGTCAATTTTATTTACTACTACAACGGGTTTTAAATCTTGTTCTAATGCTTTTTTTAGTACGAAACGTGTTTGAGGCATTGTTCCCTCGTAAGCATCTACAACAAGTACAACACCGTCAACCATTTTCATAATACGTTCAACTTCGCCACCAAAGTCAGCATGTCCAGGTGTGTCTAAGATGTTAATTCTTGTACCTTTATAGTCAATAGCAGTATTTTTAGCAAGAATTGTAATACCACGTTCTCTTTCTAAGTCATTAGAGTCCATTGCTCTTTCGTCAACATGTTCGTTCTCTCTGAAAATTCCAGATTGTTTTAGTAATTCATCTACTAAAGTAGTTTTACCATGGTCAACGTGCGCAATGATTGCAATATTACGTACATCTTCTCTTCTATTAGTCATTTTATTATTCCTTTCTCGAGTAAACTCCCACTTTTAATTACAACTTTTTTATTATATCATATTATTAGTAAAAGATAACAAAAAGGTGGGGTATGGGATGGAAAAACCTAAGTCTAAAGGTATATTTTGGGTGCTATCTATTATAGCAGTAATATTTTTAGTGCTTTTTAGTTTCAGCGTTGGAGCTGGTAGTATTCCAATGATGATTTTAACATTTATACTTTTCATTGCAACTTTTGGCGCTGGTTTCACGCTTAAAAAGAAATATCGTGAAAATAACTGGCTTTAATATAGAAAAATGTCTCGGTAGTAAAATTTGGAAGAAATTCACCTTTCAAAGTTGACTGACCGAGACATTTTTTATTTTCTAAAACGTTGATGTAACTCTGTTAATACTTCATTATGAGGATTTAAATAATTTTCTAGAATCTCATTATGCGTTGCTTTATTTCCAACTAAAATAGAATTAGCACTTTCAATAGTGAGTGGTTCCCCCATTAAATTACTTCCAATTCCACCAACTTCATTTAAAATAATCAAACCACCTGCAAAATCCCATGGTTGCAATCGCGGTGTAATATATGCAGCCAATTGTCCCTTAGCAACACTTATAATTTCTAAAGCTGCACTTCCAAATGCTCTACAACTTCTTGCTTGATTTACAATTTCTGAAAAGATTGGCCCCATTTTAGGTTTGGTAATCCAATTGGGATTAATACCTATTAAGCTTTGCTTTAAATGCGTATCATTTAATGGTTTTAATTCATGTTTATTCTCAAATGCGCCTTCGCCCACTTTCGCATGATAGAGGACATCTTTCATCACGTCATAGACTAATCCAGCATATGGCTTACCATCACGATAAATACCTATTGATATCGCAAAGCCTTCTTGCTGGTGAACAAAATTGAGCGTTCCGTCAATTGGATCGACAACCCATACTACACCTTTGACGTCTTCCATATTATGACCATGTCCTTCTTCACCAATTACACGATGATCAGGATAATTTCTTAGTATGGCATCATAAATATAATTCTCAGTTGCTTTATCCACATTCGTAACTAGATCATTTGGGTTTGACTTCGTTTCAATACTCAATTCTTCTTTCATCATAAATCTTACTTTATTACCCGCTTCTAATATCAAACCTTGAGCAAATTCGTATAGTGACATATCATCATCTCCTGTTGTTTCCTATTATACAGAATTTTAGTCAATATAATCTATACATCTTTGTATACCTTATTATAATGAGTTTAAACGCAAATAATCTCAATTCAGCATTTGGATAGATTCAGTCATTCTGTGCTACAATAACGGTAAATTATTTTCTGAAAAGGAGCAACGCTAATGACGCAATATACATTTAAACCTAAAGATTTCAAAGCGTTTGAAGTTGAAGGCTTAGATGCTCGAATGGAAGCATTAAATGAGTACGTACGCCCACAACTTCATCAATTAGGAGATTATTTTAGTGAATATTTCACCTCTCAAACTGGAGAAACTTTTTATGCTCATGTTGCAAAACATGCACGTAGAAGTGTAAACCCACCTGTAGATACGTGGGTTGCTTTTGCTCCTAATAAACGTGGATATAAAATGCTACCTCATTTCCAAATTGGTTTATTTAAAGACCATTTATTTTTAATGTTTGGCGTTATGCATGAAGGTAAAGATAAAGCTGAACGTGTGAAAGTATTTGATAAACACTTTGATACGCTTAAACATTTACCTGAAGATTATCAAGTAAGTTTAGATCATATGAAACCTGAAAAATCATACATTAAAGATTTAAGTGATGATGAATTACACCAAGCGATTGATCGTGTGAAACATGTTAAAAAGGGAGAATTTTTTGTTGCACGTACACTCTCTCCTAATGATGCTGAATTAAAATCGGATAAGGCATTTTTAGCTTTCGTAAAAGAAACGTTTGATGAATTTTTAAAATTCTATGAATAAACTCAAAGTTTAACGCTATTTTAATTGTTGTCATTATGATATCAGCGTATGTAATAAGTGAACTAGGTAGTACAGGCGCAGTAGCTGACTGAATTGAGAAGATGCTTAAATAATTGCTCTTCTCAACATACATCATCCGTACTGGCGGAAACTAAAAAACATTATATGAAGCAATTTAATAATCGAAGTAACTAGGGAGTGGGAAGACGAATGTGATAAGCGTTCTAACCCACTCCCTTAATTTTTTACTTTAAATTTATTAGGTTGACCTAAAAATAAAGTTGTATTATTATAAAACATATAGTTTGGAGGAGTTTTATCATGGGTATAAAAGACAACAATGAACAACGTAGTTTAGATGAAATTAATAGCACAATCGAATTTAATGGTACACAACGTACGAGTCAAAAATTTTTAGCATTTCTAGGTCCAGGCTTACTTGTAGCAGTAGGCTATATGGATCCAGGAAATTGGATTACATCAATGCAAGGTGGCGCACAATTTGGTTATACCTTACTATTTATCATTTTGATTTCAAGTTTGTCAGCAATGTTATTGCAAAGTATGACTGTTCGCTTAGGTATCGCAACTGATAAAGATTTAGCACAAATGACACGTCATTATTTAAATAAACCGACTGCAATTATATTTTGGATTATCGCTGAGCTTGCAATCATTGCGACTGATATTGCCGAAGTAATTGGAAGTGCTATCGCTTTAGATTTACTTTTTGATATACCTTTAATCATCGGCGCATTGATTACAGTTTTGGATGTATTTTTGTTACTTTTTATAATGAAGTTCGGTTTTCGTAAGATTGAAGCAATCGTCGGTACATTAATTTTTACTGTACTTATGATTTTTGTATTTGAAGTCTTCATCTCATCACCGAATACAATTGAAATACTTAATGGCTTTATTCCTCATCATCAAATTATTACTGATCATAATATTCTGTATATTGCATTAGGTATTATTGGCGCTACGATTATGCCTCATAATTTATATTTGCATTCATCAATCGTGCAATCACGAAAATATAATCGTCACAGCCTTACTGATAAAGCCCAAGCGATTAAATACGCGACGATTGATTCTAATATACAATTAAGTATCGCATTTATTGTAAACTGTTTATTACTCGTTCTTGGCGCCGCCCTATTTTATGGTGTCAATTCGAATAATTTAGGTGGCTTTTATGATTTATATCACGCATTAAGAACGCAACCTGTCTTAGGTGTTGTGATGGGGAGTATTATGAGCACTTTATTCGCAGTAGCATTGTTAGCTTCTGGTCAAAATTCAACTATCACTGGTACACTTGCAGGTCAAATAGTGATGGAAGGTTTCTTAAAATTATCCATTCCAAATTGGATGAGACGACTAATCACAAGAAGTTTAGCCGTCATCCCTGTTTTAGTATGTCTTATTATTTTTCGGGGTAACGAATCTAAAATGGAACAATTGCTCGTATTTTCTCAAGTCTTCTTAAGTATTGCATTACCCTTCTCATTAATACCGTTACAATTAGCCACTAGTAATAAAACATTAATGGGACCATTTCAAAATAAAAAATGGGTAAATATATGTGCTTGGAGTTTAATCATTATACTAAGCTTCCTTAATATTTATCTGATTATAGAAACATTTAAAGAATTATAAAATTAAACGGCAAAATGAATAAGGGAGTGGGACAGAATTCTTTTTAAATTCGTTGTCCCACCCCCGCAAGGATGACTAGAACTGAGAGAAGCTTGAATTAAGCGCCTTCTCAGTTCAGTCAGCTACTGCGAATTTGCTAAATAGCTTCATTATATTATTTTTGTCCCAGCCTCTATTTAACTAGGCATATTTCCTATGCACATCTATTTTCACTCTATATTTTAATAAATATAGGGATCATCTTTTTTACGATCATTATAAGCCCTTTCAGATTGCCAGTCATCCATTGATGGCTTGACTGATTTTGGCTTTTTGTTAGGTTGATTTGGATCCTTTTTAACAAATAGCATTATTGCTACAACAATCCATAGCACGCCTGCAATTAAACTCATATTGAATATACCTACTAACGCTGCAACAATAAGTAGCGAACCAGCTAATATAGGTCGTCCTTTAATGATAGACATTCCAATAATGCCTAAAAGAGTTGAGAAAATAAGTGTTCCCATAGAAAAAGTCATTGCAAAGTTTATCATTTCAGGCGTAACCTTCACATCCTGATTACCAACTTGTTTTAACATTTGCTGGTATTGTTCCGTATTACTATTTTGTCTTACCGTAAAATATGATATTAATGACATAATCAAATACATCATACTTAAACCACAAGCAATCCAGCCAAGAATTAATTCTACCTTTCTATTCACACACTACACCTCCAATATTGAAGTATTTAGTTAAATCATACTAAAATTATAATTTATTTGCGACTAACTTAATAATTTATACAAAGCGGTTAAGCCATAAATGACTTAACCGCTTTAAGGAGATATCAATCTTTATTATCTTCGCTGTTATTTAATTCTTTATCTGATTCAATATCATCTTTATTCAATATTTGTTTACGCTCTTCATAATTCATACGTCGTTGACTAACTGCACTTGGTTGATTTTTGCGACGCTCTTTCATACGTTGATTATAAGCTTTACGTTTTTCTTTTTTCTTGGCTTTAAGTTCAGCCTTTTCTCTTTTACGTTGTGCTTTTTCTTCTTTTTTATCAATTTTCGGCTCTGAATCAACCACATTTTCAGCAAAATCATTTGAATCTTCATCAATGTTGTTATCGTACTGAGATTGTTTATTCGATTTCTGATTGTATTTAGCCTGTCTAGAAAGTACGCCAGTTGCTTCATTCTCATTAGCATCTGTGTGGTACTCATCAGTGATTGCACGTTTTGGATATTGATTATATTTATCTTCCTCAGTGTCAGTTGCTAAATCTTGCTCAGCATCATTACGATGTGTTGTGTCATCAAAGTTGTTATCTCGATAATTATTATCGATATCATCATTGTAATATGGTTTTTTACGACGTGTACGACGGTCTGATTTTTTAGTTTTATGTGGTGGTTCCACATCGTCTTGTTCATAATCGTCATACTGGTTATGATTATCGTAACCATAGTCGTCATTAATATTTCTATTTGATCCATAATAACGATCATCATAATCATTATATTCATCTCTAGGATAGTAATGCGGTTCATAGCCTTGTGATGGACCGTACATAGGTACTGTTTCAACCTTACTCTTCCGTGCAAACATCATGATTGCAATGATAAAGAAGAAAATAGGAATAATTAATGTCACGAATAATAATACCAATGGCAATGTAATAATTGAGGCAATTAAGAATAAGAATCCAGAAAGTATTCTCATATTCATAGATATTAATGCTAAAAATGAAATAAGCAAACATACTATGAAATAAACAATAATTGCCCATACACCATTTTGTAACCAAATCACAAATTGTGTGGTATTTAAACTATTGTTTGTTAAAATCTGCTGAATTAGTTCATTATTATTCATTGAGTTTTCAAGATTTTGAATTGATGTATCATTACTAAATGACACGAGTGCAATAAACATTGTAATAACCGTCAATATAAGTAAGAAAATCCAACTAAACCAACCTAAAAGTTTTTCAGTCAGACGACTCACAGGCCGTTTGATTTGCGTGTAACGTTCTCCTGACATGTATTACAACTCCTTATATAACTTATCAAATAATTATATCTAATTCATTATAAAATAACTACTATTTATAGTCTATTTTAAAGACATTTTAAAGTTTAAGAAACTTTCGTTATATTCTCCTAATGTTTTAGGACCTAAATCTTTATAAACTTCTAATCGCGATTGCTCTTTTTGCGTTGGATAGAAACGATGATCATCTCTTACTTCTTTAGGTAATAACTGACGTGCAGCTTTATTTGGTGTAGCGTATCCTACCCACTCTGTGTTCTGTTTGTTATTTTTAGCGTCAAGAAGGAAATTCATAAATTTATAAGCACCTTCTTTGTTTTGCGCTGTCTTAGGAATAACCATGTTATCAAACCATAGATTAGACCCCTCTTTCGGAATCACATAATTATATTTGTCACTATTTTGCACTAGTGGGGCTGCAACACCACTCCAAACGACTGCGATATTCCCTTCATTTTGTTCAAGCATCATTGTAACCTCGTCTCCAACAACACCACGAACTTGAGGTGCCAGATGATGTAAGTCCTTCTCAGCTTCTTTTAAATGATTGGGATTAGTATCATTTAAACTATAGCCTAATTTATTTAAAGCTAATCCCATAATTTCACGTGCACCATCCACTAATAGGACATCATTTTTATATTTGGGTTGGTATAAAGTACGCCAGCTACTAAAGTCTTCATTTGGATAGGCTTGTTTATTATATAAAATACCCACTGTTCCAAAGAAATAAGGTAGTGAATATTTATTATTTCTATCATATGGCATATTCATATAATTAGGATCTAAATTTTTAATATTGGGAACCTTACTATGGTCAAGTGGTTCTAGTAAATTTTCACGTTTCAATTTTTGAAAGGTATATTCACTTGGAAAAGCCACATCATAATGCGTTCCACCATTTCGAATTTTAGCTTCCATCGCTTCGTTCGAATCAAACGTTTCATATACAACTTGAATGCCCGTTTCTTTCTCAAATTGTTTAATTAAATCTGGGTCAATATATTCGCCCCAATTATATACATAAATCTTTTCACCAGTACTCGTATTATCCTGCGATTTAAACCAGTGACTAATACCTAAGCAAATTAAACCGACAACAATGGCACCCAATATAAGTTGTAAAAATTGCTTCACTGTTGTACACCTCGCTTAGCTAAATGTCGTTTTTTCACTGAACGTTGTATTGCATAATAACCAACAATTCCTAATACAATAGCAGCGAATAAAATTGTTGAAATGGCATTAATTTCCATACTAATTCCTTTACGTGCCATAGCATAGACTTCGACAGACAGTACACTAAATCCGTTACCAGTCACGAAGAAACTTACTGTAAAATCATCTAATGAATACGTTAAAGCCATAAAAAAACCACCAATAATGGAAGGCATTAAGTTTGGAATCAATACACGTCCAAGTATTTGTGATTCTGATGCGCCTAAATCGCGTGCAGCATTCAATATATTGTTATTCATTTCATAAAGCTGTGGTAACACTACGATAACAACAATTGGAATACAGAATGCAATATGAGATGCAAGTACTGTTCCAAAGCCTAAACCTAAGCCAGTTATATGTCCAACTGCTGTAAACATAATTAAAAATGAAGCGCCTATCACTACATCTGAGGAAACCATTAGTACATTATTAAGTGTTAACAAAGTTACTTTGAATTTTTTATTTCTTAAGTAATATAACGAAATAGCACCAAATGTTCCTATAATAGTAGAAATTGCTGCCGCTAATAGTGCAACCGCTATTGTATTAAAAATAACAGACATTAAACGGTCATTTTGAAACAGACTTTGATAATGCTCTAAAGTGAAATGTTCAAAATGAATCATATTTCCCGCTGAATTAAATGAATAAAACATAAGGAAAAATATCGGAACATATAATATAACTAATAGAATGCCAATATATAATTTTCCATACCACTTCATTTAATTCACCTTCTTTCGTCCGTTGATTTTGATTTAGTAATAATTAAAATAAACGCCATAAATACAATTAAGAAAATAGCAATTGTAGAACCCATACCATAATTTTGAATCACTAGAAATTGTTCTTCAATTGATGTACCAATATTAATTACTTTATTACCCGCAATCAATCGTGTAATCATGAATAATGATAATGCTGGAATAAAGGTTACTTGAATGCCTGTCATGACACCTTCTTTAGTCAAAGGTACGATTACTTTTCTAAAAGTTGTAAAAGGACTAGCTCCCAAATCACTTGAAGCTTGTAACAAATTATTAGGAATTGCTTTCATACTATTAAATATCGGTAGAATCATAAATGGTATATAAATATAACTTGCTACTAATAAAAATGCGCCTGGCGTAAATAAAAGATTAGCTGCCGGTAAATGAATAAAATTAAGAAATTTATTAATCAAACCTTCATGACTTAATATGCCAATAAACGCATATGTTTTTAGTAAAAGGTTTATCCACGTAGGAATAATTAAAATGAGTAACCACATATTTTGATTTTTTGATGCACGAATAAAGTAAGCAGCCGGATAACTAATTAACAAAGTAATTATTGTAATAAGCGCTGCATAAAAAATTGAATCCCACATCATCTTTAAATATTTCAATGATAATATTTGTTCATAATTGGTAAAACTAAAATGACCATTTAGATCGGTAAATGAGAAATATACGAGTAAAATAACTGGTATGATAATGAATAATAGCATCCATAATAAATATGGAATGATGAGCACTTTATTAATATTACGCATTGTCTAACGCCTCGTAACTTTCAATACGTTTATCAAACTCTTCTTCTGTTTCACCAGGAACCATGATATGAATTGCTTCCGGGTCAAAATAAAGTCCAACTTCGCTGCCGACTTCAGCTTTTTTAGTTGTTTGTATTACCCACTCATACCCTTTTCGATCAATACAGCAAATTTCATAATGTACGCCTCTGAATAACATTGAGTCTACAGTGGCTTTGAATAACCCTTTGTCCGATGCTATTAATGAAATATCCTCAGGTCTGATGACAACTTCTACTTTCTTCCCAGAGGGTATGCCTGCGTCTACACATTCAAAATCTTGACCATAGATATTCACTACAAAATCCTCTACCATTTTACCTTCAACGATATTAGATTCACCTATAAAATCAGCAACAAAACGGTTGACCGGCTCATCATAAATATCTGTTGGTGTACCAAATTGTTGGATTTTACCATCTTTCATAACAAAGATATAATCACTTAAAGCCAACGCCTCTTCTTGATCGTGCGTTACAAATATGAATGTTATTCCTAGGCGTTTTTGTAGTTCACGTAATTCATATTGCATCTCTGTTCTTAATTTTAAATCTAAAGCGGATAATGATTCATCCAACAATAATATTTCAGGTTCGTTGACAATGGCTCTTGCAATTGCCACACGCTGTTTCTGACCGCCACTCATTTCATTGATGTTACGTTGTTCATATCCTGATAACTTCACAAGTCTTAATGCATCTTTTACTTTTTTATCGATATCTTTTTTAGAATGTTTTTTTAACTTTAATCCAAAAGCTATATTATCGTAAACATTTAAATGTGGAAATAAAGCATAATCTTGGAAAACGGTATTTACCTTTCTCTTATTCGCAGGCAAATCACCTATTGATTTATTTAAATAGATAATATCTCCATCATCTGGTTGTTCAAATCCAGCTATGAGCTTCAATATCGTTGTTTTCCCGCAACCTGAAGGACCTAGTAATGTGTAGAAATGACCTGATTCTATCTCTAAATCCATTTTGTTCAATATTGTTACATCGTCAAAACCTTTTGTCACACCTTTAAATGATAACAATGGCTCCATTACTATTCTCCTCCCTTATAAATATGATGCTGTCGCAACAATCAAAATTTCTATTTCTTCTGATGTTTCATTATGTAATTGATGAATTTCATCAGCCCTAAAGTATAAAACATCCTCTTCATTAGCCTGGTATCGTGACTTTCCTAAAGTCAGCGTTACACATCCTTTTAAACAATATATAAATGTGTCTGATTCAGATGGATCGAAATGTTTATAGGATGCACCTGGTTTCAATGATAATATGAGCGGTTCCATTTCAAATTCATTTGATTTCATTACCAACCAATTAAGAACATATCCTCTATCATATTCATCATAAACTGTGCGCTCATCTCTCGTATAAAGCACTTTTTCTTTTGATTTTTCTTTAAAAAAATCACTTGGAGATGTACCTAACACCTCTAGAATATTTAAAAAGGTTTCCATGCTAGGAGAAGCATGCTGACTTTCAATTTGAGAGATGTATCCTTTGGACAAATCTGTACGTTCTGCTAACTCTTCTTGTGTTAAATTCTTTATACGTCTTAAATTACGTAATTTATTGCCAATTTGCATTGTTAATCACCTTAAAAAAAAAGCTATACCTTGTTTACTAATATTAAACATTTTGTTTAATGCTTAATAAAAGTATCAAAATATAGCTTTGACTTCAATAGTTTTTTGAAATTAAATATAAATTAATCTAATAGACTTTATAAGTTTTGATAGTTCACATAGAACAATGCTAAGTTAATTAGCGCTAAACGACGTTTGATCAGGATTATTTTTCACTTCTTGTATGACTTTGTAGCTGTTATAACTACTCTTTTCTTCAAATTCTTTAAATAATTGCTTTTCCTCTGCTTTACCAGGAACGATTTCTTTAAAACGTTTATAATGCTGCATTAAGTCTTGACCATTGACCGATTTTTCATAATAGCTTTCAATTTTATTGAAAAAGGCAATCACATCGACCATTTCTTCGTTAGTCCAATCTAAATCTAGCGGATATTGATACTCCATCTAAACCCTCCTTTTTATTATTTTAGCCGTTATTCATCTTATACCCATTACAGCTAGATAATATTAAAAAAGGGGTGAAACCAAGTTCAAATATGAACTTGAGTTGCACCCCTGTTGACTGTTAAATAACTATAAAACAGTTATTCAATTTATGAAATTAGTCTATTCGACTAATCATTAATTATTACATAGTGTGGATTGGTAATCCAATTGCTTTTTCAGCAGCTTCCATAGACATTTCACCTAATGTTGGGTGAGCGTGTACAGTTAATGCGATATCTTCAGCATTCATACCAGCTTCAATAGCTAAACCTAATTCAGAGATAATGTCTGAAGCGCCGTTACCAGCAATTTGTGCACCGATAACAGTACCGTCTTCTTTTAATGTGATAAGTTTAACGAAACCAGTAGTATCATCTAATGATAATGCACGGCCATTACCAGCATAAGGGAATTTAGAAGCTTTATAGTCTAAACCTTCTTCTTTAGCTTGTGCTTCAGTGTAACCAACTTGAGCTAATTCTGGCTCAGTGAAACATACAGCTGGCATACCGATGTAGTCTACTTCTGATGCTTGGCCAGAAATAGCTTCAGCAGCTACTTTAGCTTCATAACTTGCTTTATGAGCAAGTGGTAAACCAGGAACGATATCACCAATTGCATAAATATTGTCGATAGAAGTACGGCTTTGTTTGTCTACTTCTAATAATCCACGATCAGCGAATTTAAGGCCTAATTCTTCTAAACCTAATTCGTCTGTGTTTGGACGACGACCAACAGTTACTAATACATAATCAGCTTCGATAGTTTTTTCTTCACCTTTAGCTTCATAAGTAACTTTAACGCCATTTTCAGTTTCTTCAGCATTTTTAGCCATTGCTTCAGTAATGATTTCAACGCCTTTAGCTTTCATGCCTTTTTTAACTGGTTGAACCATTTGTTTTTCGAATCCGCCAAGAATTTCTTTAGCGCCTTCTAAAATAGTAACGTCTGAACCGAAGTTAGCAAATGCAGTACCAAGTTCTGAACCAATGTAACCACCGCCGACAACGACTAATTTACCTGGAACTTCTTGTAAGTTTAAAGCACCTGTTGAATCGATAACACGTTTACCGAATTCAAAGTTAGGAATTTCGATTGGTCTAGAACCTGTTGCGATAATAGCGTGTTTGAAGTTATAAGTTTGAGCACTTTTTTCGTCCATAACACGTAAGCTATTATTATCAACGAAATATGCTTCACCTTTAACGATTTCAACTTTATTACCTTTTAATAAGCCTTCAACACCACCAGTTAATTTGTTAACAACTGATTTTTTGAATTCTTGAACTTTGTCAAATTTAAGTGATACGCTTTCAGCGATAACACCTAAGTTTTCAGAGTGTTGTGCTTCTACAAAGCGGTGTGAAGCGTGTAATAATGCTTTAGAAGGAATACAACCAACGTTTAAGCATACACCACCTAAGTTACCTTTCTCAACGATAGTAACTTTTTGTCCTAATTGTGCTGCACGAATTGCTGCAACGTATCCACCAGGACCTGCTCCGATTACAATAGTATCTGTTTCAATTGGGAAATCTCCAACTACCATGTTTTACCCCTCCATTAATAATAATTCTGGATTATTTAATAAGCGTTTAATGTGATTCATAGCGTTTTGTCCAGTTGCACCATCAATTTGTCTGTGGTCAAAGCTTAATGATAAAGCTAATACTGGAGCTGCTACGATTTCACCGTCTTTAACGATAGGTTTTTGAGCAATACGGCCAATACCTAAGATAGCTACTTCTGGGTGGTTGATAACTGGAGTGAACCATTGTCCACCAGCTGAACCGATATTACTGATTGTGCATGTAGCACCTTTCATTTCGTCAGATGTTAATTTACCATCACGTGCTTTAACAGCTAATTCGTTGATTTCATCTGAAATTTGGAAGATTGATTTACGGTCTGCATTTTTAACTACAGGTACTAATAAACCTCTTTCAGTGTCAGCAGCAATACCAATGTTCCAATAGTGTTTGTGTACGATTTCGCCAGCTTCTTCGTTGAATGAAGTGTTAAGTGCTGGGTATTTTTTAAGTGCAGAAACTAATGCTTTAACAACATATGGTAAGAAAGTTAATTTAATACCTTGTTCAGCTGCAACTTCTTTGAATTTTTTACGGTGATCCCATAAATCTTGAACATCAATTTCATCCATTAATGTTACGTGAGGAGCAGTGTGTTTAGAGTTAACCATTGCTTTCGCAATTGCTCTACGCATTGCTGGGATTTTTTCTGTAGTTTCAGGGAAGTCACCTTCAGGTACAGATTGTGTTTGAACTGCAGAAGTATCTTCTGATGTTGAAGCAGCTGCACTTTCGTTTGAAGCTGTTGCTGCTTGCGCACCGCCACCATTTAAGTGGTTGTCGATATCTTCTTTAGTAATACGACCATTTTTACCTGAACCAGCTACTGCTTTGATGTTAACGCCTTTTTCACGAGCATATTTACGAACAGATGGCATAGCTTTGATTTGTCTATTTTCATCTACTTCTTCATCTTGTGAAGCTGATGCTGCTGGTGCTTCTTCTGTTTTAGCTTCTTCTTGAGCTGGTGCTTCTTCTGTTGAAGCATCGTCATCATGACCACCTTTAAATTGCATATCTTCTGCATCAGGTGCGTCGATTTTAACAATAACATCACCTACTACTGCTACAGTACCTTCGTCAACTACAACTTCTTCAACAGTACCGCTAACAGGAGATGGGATTTCAACTACAGATTTGTCATTTTGAACCTCTGCTAATACATCATCTTCTTCAATTGTATCTCCGGCTTTAACAAACCATTTTACAATTTCACCTTCGTGGATACCTTCACCAATGTCGGGTAATCTAAATTCAAATGCCACGTTCTTGTCCTCCTAGATTTCTTATTCATCATTTAATAAATTTATAACATAGAGCAAGGACAGAATAATTTGAACCAATACATCAAATTACTTTGCCCTACGCCTCTAGTTTACACTTACTTATTCACACATAGAGTAAAAAGTAAACATGTTACTTACTTCCTATAAGTCTGATTGCTAGCTAATTGATAAGCTAAAATATTAAAATTCTAAAGTTGCTTTAGCTTTTTCAATGATGTCGTTTTTGTTTGGTAACCAAACATTTTCAGCTTGTGTAAATGGATATACTGTATCAGCAGCAGCCACACGAGCGATTGGTGCTTCTAATGAAAGAATAGCACGTTCAGCTAATTCAGCAGCTACAGTAGCACCAACACCAGCTTGACGTTGAGCTTCTTGAACTACTACAGCACGGCCAGTTTTTTCAACTGATGCAACTAAAGTATCGATATCGATAGGTTGTACAGTACGTAAGTCAATAACTTCAACTGAGTAACCTTCTTTTTCTAATTCTTCAGCAGCTTTTTCAGATTCTTGAACCATTGCACCGTAAGCGATTAATGTGATGTCGTTACCTTCTTTTTTCACATTAGCTTTACCGATGTCAATTGTATATTCTTCTTCAGGAACTTCTTCACGGAATGAACGATATAATTTCATATGTTCTAAATATACAACTGGGTCATTAGATCTGATTGATGAAAGTAATAAACCTTTAGCATCATATGGACCTGAAGGAATAACTACTTTAATACCAGGTGATTGAGCTAAAATACCTTCTAAGTTATCAGCGTGAAGTTCAGGAGTATGAACACCACCACCGAATGGCGCACGGATTGTAACAGGTGCTACTTTTGAACCACCTGAACGGAAACGTGTACGAGCAATTTGACCAGCAACTTCGTCAAATACTTCAAATACGAAACCAAGGAATTGGATTTCCATTACAGGACGGAAACCTTCAACAGTTAAACCAAGAGCTAAACCACCGATACCTGATTCAGCTAATGGTGTATCGAATACACGGTCTTCACCGAATTCTTTTTGTAAACCTTCAGTTACACGGAATACACCGCCGTTAACACCAACGTCTTCACCGAAAACTAATACGTTTTCGTCATTTTGCAATTCAGTTTTAAGCGCATTATTAATCGCTTGAACCATTGTCATTTGTGCCATGGCTTATTTCGACTCCTTCTCTTTGTAAATTTCATATTGTTCAGCTAAGTTTTGAGGCATATCTTCGTACATGATATCCATTAAGTCAATAACTGTTTGTTTTGGAGTATTATCAGCCTCTTTGATAGCTTTCTTGATGTCGTCTTTAGCACGTTCAATAACTTCATTTTCTTTTTCTTCGTTCCATAATCCTTTGTTTTCAAGGAATTTTCTGAAACGAACTAATGGGTCTTTTTTCTCCCAATCTGCATCTTCATCTGAAGTTCTATAACGAGTTGGGTCATCTCCAGCCATTGTATGTGGACCATAACGGTAAGTCATAGTTTCAATTAATGTTGGACCTTCACCATTAATAGCACGATCGCGAGCTTCTTTAGTAGCTTGATATACAGCTAATGCATCCATACCATCAACTTGGATACCTGGGATACCTACTGCAATAGCTTTTTGAGCTAATGAAGTTGCTGCTGTTTGTTTACTACGTGGTGTAGAAATAGCATAGTTATTGTTTTGGATAACAAAAATTGCTGGCGCTTTATAAGCAGAAGCAAAGTTGATACCTTCATAGAAGTCACCTTGTGAAGAACCGCCGTCACCAGTGTATGTGATAGCAACTGCTTTTTTACCACGTTTTTTAATACCGAATGCTACACCAGCAGTTTGAATGTATTGAGCACCGATAATGATTTGTGGACTGAATGCATTAACACCTTCAGGGAATTGATTTCCTTTGAAGTGTCCTCTTGAGAATAAGAAAGCTTCAGTTAATGGTAAACCATGCCAAATGATTTGTGGCACATCACGGTAACCAGGTAAGATGAAGTCCTCTTTTTCTAAAGCATATTGTGAAGCTAATTGAGAAGCTTCTTGTCCAGCTGTAGGCGCATAGAAACCTAAACGTCCTTGTCTGTTTAATGAAATAGAACGTTGGTCAAGAATACGTGTCCATACCATTCTTTCCATTAATTCTACTAGTTGTTCATCAGTTAAATCAGGTACTAAGTCTTCATTTACGACATTACCATCTACATCCAAAATTTGAACCATTTCAAATTTCGACTGAGTATCATTTAATACTTTTACTGCATCGAATTGGGCTTGTAACTTAGGAGCCATTCAATTCACCATACCTTTCCCATATAATAGAAATTCATTTTATCCTCTCATAGTGTACCACAATTTATTTATACTGTTAAATATTTTAGTAAAGTTCTGTATTACTAAAAAAGATACAGTTTTTTACAACTGTATCATTCCAATCAACTAATCTGTACTAATGCTTATATTGCTAAAGATTATCAACATCTTGTTTTTCTTTATTCACTGTATTCATAGCTTTTGAATAATCTTTAAATTTATTTTGGAAATTCTTCTGAGCTTTATTCAATGCATCATTTTTTTCATCAACTTGTGATTGAGTTACACCATCTTGTTTAATAAGTTCGAACAAGTCTTTTTCTTTTTCCAATACATTTTTATACGCACTTGCATATTCATCATGTACTTTATATTTATTTTTTACAGCATCGTCTAATTGTTTAACTTCTTTTTTCTTATCATCACTTTTAATTTCATCAATATGTGACTTGCCTTTTTTAAACTGTTTTTCAGAATCATTTAGAGTTGATACTTCTTTATCGAATGTTTCTTGTCTCTGTTTGATATTCTCAAGAATATCATCAGCAGCTTTCTTACGAGTATCCTCATTATCACTATTAGCTTTTTTATATAAACCTTGCTTCTTTTCCTCAAGTGAGTTTAATTTTTTGCTAATGCTATTAATTGATTGCTCTTTATCAAAAGCTTTTTGAATATTTTCATTATAAGCTTTAACTTCTTTTTTATCTGTTGTACAGCCTGCTAATAAAATAGTTGATGCTGCTACTATCGCAACTGTTTTACGTAGTTTCATTGAGTGTAAACCTCCTAGTAGTCATTCGACTGTAATAATATAGAATTATACTTTATAAATCAAATGAAATAAGATAATGTACTTATTATTCATTTTTCTGTTATATTTTATTGTAAGGAAGGTGTATGACATGTTAACAATGAAAGATATTATAAGAGATGGTCATCCAACGTTACGTGCTAAAGCTGAAGACGTAAGTTTGCCTCTTTCTGATGAAGATAAAAATACATTAAAAGAAATGCGTCAATTTTTAATTAATAGTCAAGATGATGACATTGCAAAAAAATATGGTTTACGTTCTGGTGTAGGTCTAGCCGCCCCACAAATTAATGTTTCAAAACGAATGATTGCTGTCTATTTACCTGATGATGGAAATGGAAAAGCTTATGACTATATGCTAGTTAATCCTAAAATTATGAGTCACAGTGTTCAACGTGCTTATTTACCTACTGGAGAAGGTTGCTTAAGTGTGGATGAAAATATCCCTGGTTTAGTTCATAGACATTTCAGAGTAACTATTAAAGCGTTAGACATTGATGGTAACGAAGTTAAATTGAGATTAAAAGGTTACCCAGCAATTATATTCCAACATGAGATTGATCATTTAAATGGTGTTATGTTCTATGATTATATAGATCAAGATAATCCATTAACTCCATTACCTGATTCTGTTGAAGTATAACTTTTTAACAATTTTATTTTGCTCAAACTACTTTCAACGATGAAACTAGTTTGAGTTTTTTTTATTTGTATTATGGTTGTTAAATTGAATTTATTCCTTTTAATTATTTTAAAAAATATATATCGTTAATGAAGTAATGAAGAGATATAAACTGCTTTATTTATTTATATACATAATGTAAAATGAGTAGTAACTGAAATCTTAGTGTAACGCTAATTTTCAAATAATGAACGACATTAACAATTACCTTAGTGAAAACTTGAGAGTCAAATTTACTAGATATTTGTATGAATGAATATCAATTAGGTCGATAATCATCAAATGATTTTAAAATCATCATTTATACAGATTAATTTATCTTCTTATTTATGATTTATGAAGCAATTTCTATTGTCGTAATCAACAAGATTTGATGTATCAAGTTAATATATTAGGGTTCAGATTAATATAATCAATTTAGATGTTTAAATTTAGGAGGAACTATCCAATATGGCAGTATTTAAAGTATTTTTCCAACATAATAAAGATGAAGTAATCGTTCGTGAAAACACAAATACGATTTATGTTGAAGGTGAAACAGAAGAACAAGTAAGACGTTATTTAAAAGACCGCAATTACAATATCGAATTCATTACTAAATTAGAGGGCGCACATTTAGAATATGAAAAAGAACATTCTGATCATTTTAACGTGGAGAATGCTCAATAATGAAGCAATTACATGCTAACGAAGTAGGTGTATATGCTTTAGGTGGCTTAGGTGAAGTCGGTAAAAACACTTATGCTATCGAATATAAAAATGAAATTGTTATCATTGATGCCGGAATAAAATTCCCTGATGATAATTTATTAGGGATTGATTATGTTATTCCTGATTACACTTACCTCGAACAAAATCAAGACAAAATTGTCGGTCTATTCATTACACATGGACATGAAGACCATATAGGTGGTGTGCCCTACCTATTAAAACAAATTAATGTACCTATCTATGGCGGTCCATTAGCATTAGGATTAATTCGCAACAAGTTAGACGAACACAATTTATTACGTAACGCTTCACTAAATGAGATTACAGAAGATAGTGTTATTAAGTCTAAACACTTTGAAATATCATTTTACTTAACTACACATAGTATTCCTGAAGCTTATGGTGTAATAATTGATACACCTGAAGGTAAAATTGTTCATACAGGTGACTTTAAATTTGATTTCACTCCTGTAGGCGAACCTGCGAATATTGCTAAAATGGCAGAATTGGGTAAAGAAGGCGTATTATGTCTATTATCTGACTCAACAAATGCATTAGTACCTGATTTCACATTAAGTGAACGTGAAGTAGGTCAAAACGTAGATAAAATTTTCCGTAACTGTAAAGGACGTATCATATTTGCTACATTTGCTTCTAACATTTACCGTGTACAACAAGCGGTTGAGGCTGCTATTAAATATAATCGTAAAATAGTAACATTTGGTCGTTCCATGGAAAATAATATTAAAATCGGTATGGAATTAGGCTATATTAAAGCACCGCCAGAAACTTTTGTTGAACCAAATAAGATTAACAACATTCCAAAACATGAATTACTAATTTTATGTACAGGATCTCAAGGTGAACCGATGGCGGCTTTATCACGAATTGCAAATGGAACTCATAAGCAAATTAAAATTATACCTGATGATACTGTTGTATTTAGTTCATCACCTATCCCAGGGAACACTAAAAGTATCAATCGCACGATTAATGCATTATACAAAGCTGGTGCTGATGTTATCCATAGTAAAATTTCAAATATCCATACATCAGGTCACGGTTCTCAAGGCGATCAACAACTTATGCTTCGCTTGATTCAACCGAAATATTTCTTACCAATTCACGGTGAATATCGTATGCTTAAAGCGCATGGACAAACGGGTGTGGACTGTGGTGTTAAAGAAGAGAACGTCTTTATCTTTGATATCGGTGATGTACTCGCATTGACACATGACTCTGCTCGTAAAGCCGGTCGCATACCTTCTGGTAATGTGTTAGTAGATGGTAGTGGAATTGGTGATATAGGTAACGTTGTTATTCGTGATCGTAAATTATTATCTGAAGAAGGATTAGTCATTGTAGTGGTTAGTATTGATTTCAACACTAATAAATTACTTTCAGGTCCAGATATCATTTCTCGTGGTTTTGTGTACATGCGTGAATCAGGTCAATTAATTTATGACGCTCAACGCAAAATTAAAACCGACGTAATTTCTAAATTAAATGCTAATCCAAATATTCAATGGCATCAAATTAAATCTTCAATCATTGAGACATTACAACCTTATCTATACGATAAAACTGCTCGTCGCCCAATGATTTTACCTGTAATTATGAAAGTAAACGAAGATTAAATATAATGATGTAATCACATAGAGAAAGAGTCTGGGACATAATTCCTAGAGAAATAGCCAGTAAATGAGTTTTAACAAATTCATTTACTGGCTTCTTTATTTACAATACTCCGTATTGTTGGCTCGCTTTCTTAGGGGACAGCTTCAGCCTGTAGTCTTCAGCTTGTCCTGTTCCCTCAAGAGTCTCGCCAAAATACTTTGTATTTATATGTAATTTTACATTGTAATACTTTTAAAAAATAAAGACTTTCGTATAATTTAATAAACATCACTAAACTAAATTAACGAGGTCCTTTATAAAAATTATAGCATGGCTCAAATTACTCTACCAATGGAAACTTCAGTTCTTATCCCCACAAATGATATTGTTGAAACAATTCCTGACAATGAATTCGATGTATCCAGACATCACCGTGGTGCAACTTCGTACTATCCTAAAATGATGTTAAAAGTGATTCTATATGCCTACACACAATCTGTATTCTCAGGTCTTATTTTTTTAGAATTTCACCTATGAATCTTTTTCTTGATTAAAATTTGCTGGCAACGTTTTAACAAATGTAAATAATACAATTGTTTGAATCACGACCATTATCATTAATCCAATTCGAATATATAAGTTTGAAATCATAAAAATAGAAAAACCAACTACAATATATAAACTTATAAGTATTCTTATTTTTTCTTTCATAGTATACCCTTTGTATTTTTTTAAATTTTCAACATAATTTTTATAAATTTGAGTGCTTTCAAGCCATATTTTGAATTTCCGGGAACTATTAGTAAAACAAATCGCTGCTAAAATTAGAAAAGGTGTCGTAGGTAGTAATGGTAATACTGCCCCTGTAAATGCGATTACAGTAAATACTATTCCTAATGCTATTAATACATATCTCATGTAGTAGAATCATCACTCCATCATCTTATTCTCAAAAAATTGTTGCTGATTTTTAAATTCTTCTAACTGTTCATAAAAACATCACAAATATCAATGTTACTAAATATTAAATCAATAGCTTTTTTATTTAGTAGTCATTTAATAGTTGTGATGCAACATTTATCTTACAATTTTCTTTTCAAAACGATTTAAATCATTATCGTGTCCGATCATAATCAATATATCTCCAAATTCTATATTCATAGACGGGTCTGGTGATACAACAATCTCCTTGCCTCGTTTAATTGCTATAATATTGATTCCAAATTGCGCACGAATATCCAAATCAATAATCGATTGTCCTGTCATTTTTTCGCTTGCTTTTAATTCAACTAGTGAATGCTCATCTGCTAATTCAAGGTAATCTAAAACACTAGCACTTGCGACATTATGAGCGATTCGTCGTCCCATATCTCTTTCAGGATGGACAACTGTATCGGCACCAATTTTATTTAAAATTTTAGCATGATAATCGTTTTGAGCTTTAGCTGTAACTTTCTTAACACCTAACTCTTTGAGAATTAGCGTAGTTAATGTACTAGATTGAATATTTTCACCAATCGCTACTATAACATGATCAAAGTTACGTATACCTAAACTTTTCATCACTGCTTCATCAGTAGTATCAGCTACTACAGCATGGGTTGCAATATCACTATATTCATTGACGCGTGCCTCATCCCTATCAATTGCCATAACATCCATATCTAATGCATTTAATTCTCTTACAATACTTCCACCAAATCGGCCTAACCCAATAACAACATATTCTTTCTCCATTTAATGGCTACCCCTATCTATAAAAAATAAGGAAAAAGCTGAAACAATCGACATCATGTAGATTACTATTAACCAAGTTAATGTACATAGATGTTAATTATTTCAGCCCCCTTTTATTATTATAATTATTTTTTTCCTTCAACATATTCTTTATCGAATACAAATAATCTTAATAATAATATTAACGATGGAACTAATAAAAGTAAACCTAAAATAAATACAATCACTAGTGCTAAGCCCATTGAAGCATTAACACCTGAATCACTCACTTTGATATATGGATATAACAAGTAAGGTAATTTGCTAATTCCGTATCCATAAAAAGCGAATGCCATTTGTAATATAACCATGATAAATGCTAGACCATGATATTTCTTGATGAAGTTTAAAATTCCGGCTACTACAAAACAAATGAAGCTTAATGCAAACATCCACCAATAATTTTGAACTGCATTATTAAAATGATCTGCATTTTGAATTCTTAGAGATAAGAACACAAATAGAGAAATAATAATCATTGGAGGTCCCCAGAAAATAAACCATTGTCGCATATATTTATAAGCTACTTCGTCTTTAGCTTTCGAAGCATAATATGTTAAAAATCCAGAAGAAATATATAATACACTTATGATTGCTAGAAAGACGACTGACCATGCAAATGGACTTAGTAATAATTGAAACCAATCTAAATCAAAATGAGAACCACGTTCAGTAATATAGCCACCTTCAGATATAGTTAATACCGTTGCCAATGAAGCTGGTATTAACAAACCTGTAAGTCCATACATGATAATCCATGGTAATTTAGTATCCTGACCATAATGTTCAAACGCGTAAAAGCTTCCTCTAATAGAAATTAAAATCAACGCAATTGAACCAGGAACTAATAGCACAGTACCAAAGTATAACGCTGAATCAGGGAAAAATCCTACGAATCCGACAAAGAAAAAAACAAAGAAAACATTAGTAACTTCCCAAACAGGATTTAAGTAACGCTCTACTAAGTGATTTATCTTTTTCTCTTCCCCAGTTAATTTTGTGTGTAAGGTAAAGAAACCTGCACCAAAGTCAATTGAAGCAACAATGATATATAAGAATAAGAAAGTCCAAAGTACGGTAATACCTATAGTTGTGTAATCCATTAAGCATGACCTCCTTTTTCAATGACTTTATCTACATCATCTTGAGCAGGCTTGTCTTTGAACATGCGAATTAAAACATATGCAGATGTAAAAAGTAATACTAGATAAAGTAGCCCGAATAGAATTGTTACAAGTGTTATTCCTCCTGCCTGTGTAGCAGCTTCACTTACTCGCATATATCCTCTAACAATCCAAGGTTGACGGCCTACTTCAGTTAAAAACCATCCAAATTCAATTGCTAACATTGCAGCTGGTCCTGTGAGAAGAACAGCATATAACATACCTTTATGCGTAACGTATTTACGCAGTTTTTTAATCATTAAAGTTAAAATAAAGGCTCCTGAAATAACAAAACATAACACACCCATCGTTACCATTAAGTCAAAGAAATAATGAACGATTAATGGAGGTAATTCATTTTTAGGGAAGTCATTAAGACCCTCTACTTTAGTATTTACATTGTTATCCGCCAAGAAACTAAGCATACCTGGAATCTTGATTGCACCTTCAACTTCTTGAGTCTTTTCATTTAGAACTCCGAAAAATACTAAATCAGCCTTAGATTGTGTATCAAAATGCCATTCGTAAGCTGCAAGTTTTTCTGGTTGAACTTGATGTAAGAATTTAGCAGATAAGTCTCCAGCTAACATTGACAATAATGTTGATATGAAACCAACAATCATAGTCATCTTTAAGGCCTTTTTATGATATTCTGCATCTTTGTTGTATTTATTTTTCAATAATTTAAAAGCTGCAATAGATGCAAGAATAAACGCCATTGTCATACCTGCTGTAGCTACTACATGAAACGCCCTAACTAGGAATGATGAATTGAACATTGCTTCAAGTGGTTGTACATTAACCATTTTGCCATCTTTCATTTCAAAACCTGCTGGTGTATTCATAAATGAGTTTACAGAGGTAATAAAGAACGCGGAGAATGAACCACCAATGATGACTGGTATACTAATAATGAAGTGTGTCCATTTATTTTTAAAGCGATCCCATGTGTATAAATAAATACTTAGGAAAATGGCTTCAAAGAAGAATGCAAAAGTCTCCATAAATAAAGGTAAAGCAATCACATGCCCACCCATTTTCATAAATGTTGGCCAAATTAATGATAATTGTAAACCGATAATCGTACCAGTTACAACACCAACAGCCACAGTAATGGTATAACCTTTCGACCAACGCTTAGCTAGTGCTATATATTTAGGATCCTTGTTTTTAATTCCTAAAAATTCTGCGATTGCGAACATTAAAGGCATACCAACACCGACAGTCGCAAAGATGATATGTACTGCTAGAGTCATACCTGTTAGGAAACGACTAATTTCAACGGAATCCATAATTTTATCACCTTTTCTATATCTAATTTTTAAAAAGCAATTAATTTAAATTATATTATGTTCTAATTTCTAACTAAATCCTTTTGCTTAAATTTAAGAAAGATTTTTAATATGTAATTCACATAATTTTCACAGTTTGCAATTGAATCAAAAATTTTATATAGTAATTTTCATGATAATAACCATATTGGGAGTGAACTAAATTGACGGAATTAGTTATTTATACTCAAAATGATTGTCCGCCTTGTACATTTGTAAAAAATTATCTTACAGAACACAAGGTAGATTACATTGAAAAAAATATCTCGAATAATGAGTATCGTTCAGAGATGATTGATTACGATGCATTTGCTACACCTTTTATACTCTTAGATGGTGAACCAATGTATCAAGTTGATTTGTATAAAATCAACACTAAGTGTCACATTAAATCATAAAGTCATCACACTAATAACCTAACACTAAAAAGGAACTATTTAGTTGTTAGGTTTTTTTATTTTGTAATCAAAACCACCCGTGTGAACGGGTGGTTTGTTCTACGGCTATAAGCCTTCCTTACTGGCCAGCCCTAAAAGGGCGCTGACAGGTCAGCCAACTGCACTACTTTCCCAGCACCCCTAAAGGGGTACTATTTTTTTCGTCTTTTTTTAATTTCT
>NZ_JBXARC010000020.1:0-39446 GCF_058807855.1 Staphylococcus sp. GW821-FHT11H10
TAAAGAAGCCAGTAAATGAATTTGTTAAAACTCATTTACTGGCTATTTCTCTAGGGTTTATGTCCCAGACTCTTTTTTTTATACATAAATCATTATAGAGAATTAATGCATATAATTTATTACTATATTATATAAGTTGTTATTCCTTAATAGCTTTTCAATTCAATAAATAAAGTAATTGTAACGTTAAGTCGCTATATTTTATTTTTATTCATATAATGTTAAGATGTATAGTGATAATAACGTGAGGTGTGAACATGGAAAGAACTATAAGCAAATTAAATAGACAAATTAATCATAAGCTTACGAGAATTCATGACTATGAAGCTATTAACATAAACTCTAGATTGGGTGGATTATTAGATTGTTATGATATTCCTGAGAATGCTAAACTTGCTTGCCTCACTATCGATACTTCAATGAAACATCTTGATGAAATTACTCAAAATCAAAAGTCAAAGAAATCTATTTTGATTGGTGATTTGCTAAGTGCTCATTTTTATACGTTGTTAGCTGAAATAAATGATTCAACTTTTCAATTAGCAATGAGTAAAGCAATCGTTAAATCTAATGAATTAAAATCATCATTACATCATCAAGTAATAGAAACTGAAGATATCTATGATGCAATTATTGAAATAGAAACAATCTTCCCATATATAACTTTGTCTCATTTCAGTAAAGAACAAGTAACTCCTTTAAATTTGTATCAAAAATTAATTCCTGAGGTTGATGATTACTATCCACCTTACCTTAAAATGTATCAAGCCGCTGATGTACATCAGTTTTTAAAAGATATCAATCAAAGTTATATAGAGAAAAGTAGAGGTAATATTAATGACTGAAAATAATGCAAAAAAAGAACAAGTTCATACAGTCTTTCAAAATATTTCAAGTAAATATGATCGTTTAAATAACATAATTAGTTTCGAACAACACAAAGTATGGCGTAAACATGTAATGAAAGATATGCACGTTAAAGTTGGTAGTAAAGCACTTGATGTTTGTTGTGGTACCGCTGATTGGACAATAGCCTTAAGTAAAGCAGTTGGTGCACATGGTGAGGTGACGGGTTTAGACTTTAGTGAAAACATGTTAGAAGTTGGTAAAGAAAAAACTAAACACATGAACAATATTCATTTAGTACATGGCGATGCAATGAATTTACCGTTTGAAGATAATTCATTTGATTATGTAACTATTGGTTTCGGTCTACGTAACGTACCTGATTATTTAGTTGCATTAAAAGAAATGAACAGAGTCTTAAAGCCAGGTGGAATGATTGTTTGTCTGGAAACAAGTCAACCAACAATGCCTGTGTTTAAACAAGTTTATAAATTGTACTTTAAATTTGTAATGCCAGTATTTGGTAAATTATTTGCCAAATCAAAAGAAGAATATGAATGGTTACAACAATCTACGTTCGATTTTCCAGACAAGGATAAGTTAAAACAATTATTTGAACAAGCTGGCTTTAATAAAATTAAAATTCGTAGCTTTACAGGTGGCGTTGCTGCAATGCATCTAGGCTATAAACAAAAAAGTTCGACTAAATAAAAGGTGATTAACGTGGCAAAGTTAAACATGAATAGCGAGATAAAAAATGTAGAAAAACGCCTTCAAAAAGCTATCGAAAGCAATGATCCGATATTACGTGAAGCCTCATCACATTTGCTTTCTTCAGGAGGTAAAAGAGTTAGACCTGCATTTGTTATATTAAGTAGTCAATTCGGTCCACAAAAGAAAACAGAAGACACGTATCGCGTTGCAGTTGCATTAGAGTTAATTCATATGGCAACGCTCGTTCATGATGATGTCATAGATAAGAGTGACAAACGACGTGGACGATTAACCATAGTAAAAAAATGGGATGTTACTACTGCAATACTAACTGGAAACTTTCTACTAGCATTAGGACTGGAACATTTATCTGAAATTCGTGACAATCGAATTCATCATATAATTTCAAATTCAATTGTAAATGTTGGACTTGGTGAGTTATTCCAATTTCAAGATCAATTTAATAGCGAACAAAGTATTACTAACTATCTGAGACGTATCAATAGAAAAACAGCTTTATTAATTCAGCTAGCAACTGAAGTAGGAGCAATTACTTCAGAAGCTAATGATGAAACTATTCGAAAACTTAAAATGATAGGTCATTATATTGGTATGAGTTTCCAAATAGTAGATGATATTTTGGATTTCACTAGCACTGAAAAGAAACTTGGCAAACCAGTTGGTAGCGATTTAATGAATGGACATATAACGTTACCAGTATTACTTGAAATGAAAAAAGATACGTCATTTAAGAAAAAAATTGCTGCACTAAATCATCAATCTGAATCTCAAGAGTTTAAACCTCTAATTGAACAGATTAGAAATTCTTATAGTATTAAAGAATCAAAAGCAATTAGTGATAAATATTTAGCTAAGGCGCTTAAGTTAATTGATGAACTTGATGAACCCAATGCTCAAAGTCTTTTTATTAAATTAATAAAGAAAATGGGATCACGTAGTGTTTAGAATGAAAAAATATTGAAAGCGCTTTAACAACCTGTTACTATTAAATAGTAGCAGGTTGTTTGTTACACAAAATTACTATACATAAATAAACATTTATATTTTAAGTCTTATATTAATCAGACTTAATTCACAGGGGGATCAATTACGATGGAAAGAACTTTCTTAATGATTAAACCAGATGCAATACAACGTAATTTAGTGGGAGAAATTATTTCACGTATTGAAAGAAAAGGGTTAAAACTTGTCGGTGCTAAATTAATGACAGTTCCTCAAGCTCTAGCTGAAGAACACTATTCCGAACATACTGACAAGCCATTCTATGGTAAATTAATTTCATTTATTACTTCAGCACCTGTTTTTGCAATGGTTGTCGAAGGTGAAGACGCTGTAGATGTATCAAGACATATTATAGGTAAAACAAATCCTTCTGAAGCTACGCCAGGTTCTATAAGAGGAGATTTAGGTTTAACAGTAGGAAGAAACGTAATTCATGGTTCTGATTCAGTTGAATCAGCACAAAGAGAGATTAATTTATGGTTCAAAGAAGAGGAATTAAGTAGCTACGAAGCACCTAGAGATACTTGGTTATACGAATAGTAAATTGAAATATTTTATTAAGAGTTTACAATTCAAATTGGCTTTAGTTGATTGAAATAAGTAATCTCTTAAATCAAGCATATATCTTTTTAGTCAACATTTTAAAGGTAGGACAATGAATTCAAAATGAATTCTGTCCTACCTTCTTTTTTTAATTTGAATATTAAATCACTAATCTATCGTTTGATAATTATTAAAATATTCTAATAAATTAAAAAATAACTGTAACACACTAGTTATGTTATAAGGTTGAATGTGATATGATAACACATATCACAATTTAACGTAGTAAAGGGAAAGGAGCGTATTCTCATGAGATATTTAACATCTGGAGAATCACATGGTCCTCAATTAACAGTAATTATTGAAGGTGTACCTGCTAATTTAGAAATTAAAGCGGAAGATATTAATAAAGAAATGTTTAAACGTCAAGGTGGCTACGGTAGAGGACGTCGTATGCAAATTGAAAAAGATGCAGTAGAGATTGTATCAGGAGTCAGAAATGGATATACACTTGGTAGTCCAATTACGATTGTTGTCACAAATGATGATTTCACACATTGGAGAAATATTATGGGAATTGAGCCTATTTCTGATGAAGAAAGAGATAATATGAAACGTACGATTACAAAACCCCGTCCTGGACACGCAGATTTAATCGGTGGTATGAAATATAATCATAGAGATTTAAGAAATGTTTTAGAACGTTCATCGGCTCGAGAGACAGCAGCACGTGTTGCAGTAGGTGCAGTATCTAAAATTCTTCTAGAACAATTAGACATTCACATGTATAGTCGTGTTGTTGAAATTGGTGGTATTAAAGATGAAGGTTTATATGATACTGAAACATTCAAACAAAATATTGATAAGAATGACGTACGTGTAATTGATGAAACGATCGCTCAAAAAATGAGAGATAAAATTGATGCTGCTAAAAAAGATGGCGATTCCATTGGTGGTGTTGTTCAAGTTATGGTTGAAAATATGCCTGTTGCAGTCGGTAGTTATGTGCAATATGATCGTAAATTAGATGGTCGTATAGCACAAGGTGTTGTAAGTATTAACGCATTTAAAGGAGTAAGCTTCGGTGAAGGATTTAAAGCTGCTGAAAAACCAGGTAGCGAAATTCAAGACGAAATTTTATATGATAATGAAATTGGATTCTATAGAGGCTCCAATCATTTAGGTGGCTTTGAAGGTGGAATGACAAATGGTATGCCGATTATTGTTAATGGTGTTATGAAGCCAATTCCTACTTTATATAAACCACTTAATTCCGTTGATATTAATACTAAAGAAGACTTTAAAGCCACGATTGAACGTTCTGACAGTTGTGCAGTGCCTGCAGCAAGTGTTGTTTGTGAACATGTTGTTGCTTTTGAAGTTGCTAAAGCCATTACAGAAGAGTTTCAATCCAATCATATCGATCAGCTAAAAGCCCAAATTGATGAACGAAGACGCCTTAATATTGAATTCTAGTAAAATATTAGGTAAGGAACGAGGTATTTCATATGCAATTACAAACAACCTATCCAAATAATAATTATCCAATTATAGTTGAACATAATGCTTTCGAGGAGTTATCTGAATATATACAAGACTATGATAAAGTGTTTCTTATCATTGATGAATACGTCGATTTTAACTTTAAAACTAAGTTTATGCCATTTCTTGAATCAACACACATATATAAGATAATAGTTCCAGCTGGTGAGAAGATGAAGTCGTTTGAACATTATCAACAAACGCTAGAGCACCTTCTTGAATACAATTTAACACGTAATACTTGTTTAGTTGCGATAGGTGGCGGTGCTACTGGAGATTTCACTGGATTTCTTGCTTCATCTTTATTAAGAGGTGTTGATTTCATACAAGTACCTACAACAATACTTGCCCATGACTCTAGCGTGGGAGGTAAAGTAGGGATTAATTCCATTCACGGTAAAAATTTAATTGGCGCATTTTATAGACCAAAAGCTGTGATATACGATTTAAATTTCTTAGCAACATTGCCTTATGACGAAATACTAAGTGGGTATGCTGAAGTTTATAAACATGCACTATTAACAGGTCAAGTTGCAGTAGATGACATTGAAAAACACTTCTCCACAAAAGAAAAACTACAATCTTTGAATGATATAGATCAGTTTATCTTCAAAGGAATTAAAGCTAAACTAAACGTCATCATTAAAGATGAAAAAGAGCACAATATGCGAAAGTATTTAAATTTAGGACATACTTTCGGTCATGCCGTTGAGTACAAGACTAAAATACCACATGGTCATGCTGTTATGATTGGAATCATTTACCAATTTATAGTGGCTAATACTTTACTCGATACACAATTCGACATCTCGTATTATGCTAACTATTTAAAGAAACTTCATTATCCAGTTCAAATTGTTCAGCAATTAAACTTTGATGATATGTATCACTATATGTTAACTGACAAGAAAAATAATGGTGAAGGTATTCAAATGGTATTACTTGAAGAACTTGGAAAACCACGAGTATGTCACGTTGAAAAAACTATATTAATAAAAGCATTTAACGATTTACAACTAGTATTAAAGTAGGTGGATTACAGTATGTCAAATGAGCAAATGATAGATATAAAGGGGCCTTTAATTGGAGAAATTGAAGTGCCCGGAGACAAGTCAATGACCCATCGAGCGATTATGTTGGCGTCTTTAGCAACTGGTCAATCGACTATATATAAGCCTCTTTTGGGAGAAGATTGTTTACGCACAATAGAAATATTTAAATTATTAGGTGTTAACATAGAGCTTGCTGAAGAAAAGATTATAGTTGATTCACCTGGTTATAATAAATTTAAAACACCACATCAAACACTATATACTGGAAATTCTGGTACTACAACACGATTATTAGCTGGTTTACTAAGTGGGCTCAATCTAAATTGCGTTTTGTCCGGTGATGCTTCAATAGGTAAGCGACCTATGGATAGAGTAATGAAGCCACTCAGATTAATGGGGGCTAATATTACAGGCATCGATGATAATTTTACACCATTAATTATAAAACCCGCTTCAATTAATGGTATTACCTATAAAATGGAAGTAGCCAGTGCACAAGTCAAAAGTGCATTATTGTTTGCAAGTCTATTTTCTAATGACAGTTCTAAAATTACTGAGTTAGATGTAAGTCGAAATCATACTGAAACAATGTTTGAACAGTTTAATATTCCGATTAGCATTTCTGGTAAAGAAATTACTACTCAACCAAATGCTATCGAACATATAAAAGCTAAAGATTTTTATGTGCCTGGTGATATCTCTTCAGCAGCATTCTTTATAGTGGCGGCACTTATTACTCCTGGTAGTGATATTACAATTCATAATGTTGGCATCAATCCGACTCGTTCAGGTATTATAGATATCGTTAAACAAATGGAAGGAAATATTGAATGTTTAAATATCACAGATACATCAGAACCTACTGCATCAATCCGTGTTAAATACACACCAAACTTAAAACCTGTTCTTATTGAAGGTGACATAGTTCCAAAAGCTATTGACGAGTTACCAATTATTGCACTATTGTGTACACAAGCAAGTGGTACTAGTATTATTAAAGATGCAGAAGAATTAAAAGTGAAAGAAACTAATCGAATTGATACGACTGCAGACATGCTCGGTTTATTGGGGTTTGAATTGCAACCCACTGATGACGGACTTATTATTCATCCTTCAGAATTTAAAAAATCGGCAACCGTAGATAGTTTAACAGATCACCGAATAGGGATGATGTTAGCTATTGCATCATTATTAAGTGATAAACCACTGAATATCCGTCAGTTTGATGCAGTAAATGTATCGTTCCCAGGTTTCCTTCCTAAATTAATGCTTTTAGAAAATGAGGGATAAAACAGTATGGAAGATATCTATAAATTAATAGACGATATCAATCTTCAAAAATTAGATAATTTAGATTCTCGTGTAAATGATGCTTTAACTTCTAATAATGACGATGCATTATTTATTCTTGGTGAAACCCTATATAATTTTGGTTTAACACCTCAAGGTCTAGAGGTATTTAGAACTTTATATCATAAATATCCAGATGAAAGTGAATTACTTATATATTTTATTGAAGGTCTAATGTCAGAGAATCAAACTGATGAAGCATTAGAATATTTAAGTCAAGTAGCAATATCAACAGAAAAATTAATGTTAGAGGCTGATTTATATCAGCAAATTAATATGACAGAAGTTGCCATTGATAAGTTGATTGAAGCTAGGGAATTAGAGCCAAATGATCCAATCATCCATTTCGCATTAGCTGAGATGCTATATTTTGATGGTCAGTACTTGCGTGCCACACGTGAATATGAAGTCGTATTAGATACGGGTGAATACGAAGTGAATGGTATTAATTTATTTGCTCGTATGGCAGATTGTGCATTACAAAGTGGTAACTATAGTGATGCGATTAATCTATATGATGAAATTAATGAAGATGAAATGACTTCTGAAGATTTCTTCAAAAAAGCAATCGCGTATGAAAAAAATGATATCACTCATGAAGCCATTAAAATTACAAAAAACCTTCTATCGAAAGATCCCGATTTTATTCAAGGATATTTCTATTTACAATCACTTTATGAAAATGAAAAAAATTATCCTGATGCCATTGAAACAGGCAAAGAGGGGTTACGTTTAAATCAATTTTATAAAGAATTGATGGTTTCAACAGGAAGTTTAGAAATTGAACATGGTGATGCAAATGAAGGTGTTGAATTACTAAAACAAGCACTTGAAGTGGACAATGCTTATCATGAACCTTTATTAATTTTGAGTGATTTGTTCCGAAATGAAGAAGATTATGAAGCAATCATCGCATTGCTATCATATGTGGATGAAGATGATTTGGACCCCGTATTCATGTGGCACTTAGCTCATGCATTTGGCCAAGAAGAACGTGATAAAGAAGCACAACATTTCTTTGAACTAGCTTATCCTACAATGAAAACTCAAAGCGCTTTCTTAAGTGACTATTACTATTATTTAATCGAAATCGGTTATAAAGAAAAAGCGAAAACAATATTACAACAATTAATAGAAATGGATCCTAGTAATGAGACATGGCAAGAAGAAGCCAATCGTCTTGATTATTAATGTAGGTGATTCATTTGACTCAAACACTTACACAAATGAAACAAAGTTATATTGAATATGCTTTGTTTCATTATCATTTTAAATCACGAATTAGCGTCTGGATTTTAAATTATATTAAATCTCATACCGAGTTACTTGAACATGTACATTTTGTAAATCAAAGAATATTTAACCATAAAACGTTAGAACTTGCTTTAACAAATACAGATGCACCAGCAATTAGATTAGTTAAAAATAATCACTTACTTATCAATACAAATGAGATATTCGAATACGTAACAACTCACCAAAACGACTTCGATATTCTTATTCATTTTTCAGACCAACACACAATAGATTTTAGATTCAATGATTTAATTATTCATCAATTAATGTACTCTCCTCAGTACATGGCTTATCTAAACACAATTTATAATTTATCTCTCGATTCTACAAGAGTGCATTCGCTAGTAGAGCACTTACGACATAATATAGATTTAAGCTTACAACTTAATGATCGAGAACAATTTTACCAATTAACACAGATTTTAGAAGTCCTTGAAAACCGATAAAGTCACAAAGGAATTTAATCACATGCTTACATTAAAACAGATGTGGGAGTTAACCTTATATCGACACTCTTGCTTAATCTTTTTACTTATTTGCAACATACTCGGTACCTTATATGGATTTATTTGGTATGGTGATCAATTAGCTAAAACACCTTGGTATTTCTTGCCATTTATACCAGATAGCCCAATCGCTTCACTTTTTTTGTGTATTGTTATTATTTGTCTCATTTTTAATAAGCATATCCCATTTGTAGAGGCGCTTGCATTCGTAACCTTACTTAAATATGGACTTTGGGCAGTAATAATGAATATTCTCATGATTAATCTTGATCATAACATTTCCATAATGAATGTTTTTTTGATTATGAGTCATGGTATTATGGCGATTGAAGCCATTTATTTCTATCCTCGTTTAAAAATTAGGATTAGTGGTCTATTAGTGGCAATGATATGGGTATTTAACAATGACTATATGGATTATGTTTTAAATAAGTATCCTTACTATGATTTTATTGAACAGCACAAAGAGATAGTAGGCTATATTGCTTTCTGGCTAAGTGTTTTTGCACTAAGTTTATATTATAATTTACAAAAAATCTTATCGGTTAAATTATTTGATTAAATACAGGATAGTCAGTAGAATATGATTAAAGGAGAGTGGAATTATTGTCTATAATGTCTTATATAATATATATCGTCATTATTATGCTCATTCCTATGTGGGCACAACACAAAGTAAAATCTAACTATGAAAAATATGCGCAAGTAAGATCAACAAGTGGTAAAACGGGTCGCGAGGTAGCAGAAGAAATACTTCATGCAAATGGTATTTATGATGTAGATGTAGTAAAGGGTGAAGGTTTCTTAACAGACCACTACGATCCTAAAAAGAAAGTTGTTTGTTTATCTCCTGCAAACTTCGATAGACCTTCAGTAGCTGGTACAGCTATTGCTGCACACGAAGTTGGACATGCGATTCAACATCAACAAGGGTATGCATTTTTAAGATTTAGAAGTGCATTAGTACCACTAGCTAATTTAGGTAGTTCATTAAGTTACATGATTATCATGTTAGGTATCATCTTAACAGCTATGGGTAGTGCGTTTGGCTCAACAGCCTTATGGATTGGTGCTGGCTTAATGTCACTTGCAGTTTTATTCTCAATCGTAACTTTACCTGTTGAATTTGACGCAAGTTCAAGAGCAATGAAACAAATAACTGCATTAAACATTGTAAATGAAAAAGAATATAAACATGCTAAAAAGGTTCTTTCAGCCGCTGCAATGACTTATGTTGCTGCTACTGCGACAGCTGTTGCAGAACTAGTAAGAATTATACTAATCGCTAGAGCAAGTGATAATTAATGAAGTTAGGTTTATATGTATAAAAATCAATGCTTTAAAAACTACTTTAAATTTTTAGTAGTTATTTAAAACTATGAATTTTCAAGTACCAAAATTTTTAACTTTAGATATCCTTATAAGAGAGTAGAACAATGAATTCAAGATGAATTCTGTTCTGCTCCTTTTTTATTTTTTAAATATAGCAGTATGATTTAAAATATAGTCTGCTCTTTTTATATTCATAAAATGCATGATTTTTTAATATGATATATACTAAATAAGAGTTAATAATAAAGGAGAAAGTGATCATAATGAAATCTATGAAAGAAATGCAAAATGAAGTGGATGCGTACATTGGACAATTCAAAGCTGGTTATTTTTCTCCACTGGCAAATTTAGCACGTTTAACAGAAGAGGTTGGAGAACTTGCTAGAGAGATAAACCACTATCATGGTGAAAAGAAAAAGAAAGAAACTGAAGAAGATAATACAATTAAAGCTGAATTAGGAGACAATTTATTTGTTTTACTTTGTATAGCTAATTCATTAGATATTGATATGACTGAAAGTTTTAATGAAACAATGGAAAAGTTCAACACTAGAGATAAAAATCGTTTTGAACGTAAATAAATATAAACAAGAGGAGGATAGATTTTCATGAAAATAGGTATCACATGTTATCCATCTATGGGCGGTTCTGGTATTATTGCTACTGAATTAGGAATAAAAATGGCAGAGAGAGGCCATGAAGTACATTTTATAACTTCCAATATTCCTTTTAGAATACGTAAACCTTTACCTAATATTACTTTTCATCAAGTTGAAGTAAATCAATATGCCGTCTTTCAATATCCTCCATATGATATTACTTTGAGTACTAAAATTTCAGAAGTTATAAAAGAATATGATTTAGATGTATTACACATGCACTATGCAGTACCTCATGCAGTTTGTGGGATTTTAGCACGTCAAATGTCTGGAAAAGATATTAAAATAATGACCACGTTACACGGTACTGATATCACGGTGCTAGGTTACGACCACTCTCTCAAAGGCGCCATTAAATTTGGGATTGAACAAAGTGATATTGTTACGAGTGTGAGTCACTCTTTAGCACATCAAACTAAATCTATCATTGAAACCGAGAAAGAAATTGTTCCTATTTATAATTTTGTGCGTGAAAATGAATTTCCAACGCGTCATGATGAAACGCTTAAAGAAGTATATGGTATTAAACCTGATGAAAAGGTACTTATACATGTATCTAATTTTAGAAAAGTGAAACGCATAGATACTATATTAGAGACATTTGCTAAAGTTCGTAAAAACATACCTAGTAAATTAATCTTGTTAGGAGACGGTCCTGAATTATTAGACATGAGAAAGTTAGCGCGTCACTTAGGTATCGATAGTGATGTACTATTCTTAGGCAAGCAAGACCAAGTTAGTGAATTTTACCAAATGTCTGATTTAGTACTTCTATTAAGTGAAAAAGAAAGCTTTGGATTAACTTTGCTTGAGGCAATGAAAACAGGAGTAGTGCCGATAGGTTCTAATGCTGGTGGTATTAAAGAGGTTATTAAACATGATGAGACTGGTTTCATTGTGGATATAGGAGATAGCACTAGTGCAAGTGAGTATGCGTTACAACTGCTTTCAAATAAAGAATTATATAATAAAATGCAAACTGCTATGTTAAAGGATATTGACGAACGATTTGGTTCAGAATTAATAACAGATCAATATGAACACTACTATAGAAAAATGTTAAATCAAAAAGAGGATTAGTATGGGAACAGAACTATTTAATCAAGCAAAACCCATTTTAGAAAAAATAGAACAACATGGATTTGAAGCATATTTCGTTGGTGGATCGGTGAGAGATTACTTAATGAACAGACACATTCACGACATCGATATTACTACTAGTGCTACACCAGATGAAATAGAATCAATATTTGAAAAGACTATCCCAATCGGGAGAGAGCATGGCACTATAAATGTGGTGTATCAAGGAACTAATTATGAAGTAACAACCTTCAGAGCTGAAGCAGAGTATGTTGATCATCGTAGACCTAGTGAAGTCTATTTCGTTCGTGATTTAAAAGAAGATTTACAACGTCGTGACTTTACAATTAATGCAATTGCCATGGATAAAAATTTTAATATTTATGACTATTTTGAAGGTGATGTAGCATTAAATCAACATATTATTAAAACTGTTGGTGATGCTAAAGAACGGTTTAAAGAGGATGCATTACGCATTTTAAGAGGCTTACGCTTTCAATCCCAATTGAATTTTACTATAGAAGGTGATACTTTTGAGGCGATGAAACATCAAATCGCAGATGTAGAACATTTATCTATAGAACGCATTGTCGTGGAATTAAAAAAATTAATTAAAGGCCAAAATGTAAGCCAAAGCTACTTAAACCTAATAGATTTGAATTTCTTTAATTATGTACCTTTCTTTAGAAGTCTTGATATGAAGCAAACTAAAGTTAATTCACCAATAAGCTTTGAATTATGGATAGCAATATTATTGACTGTTGAACAAACAAACACTTCACTTTCTGACTTAAAAATAAGCAACAATGAGAAAACTAAAATCAATCAATATCATAAAATAATGATAGAGATGCCTCAAGTTTCATCTAAAGAACAATTAAAATTATTCGTTTATGACTATGGTATGAATAATATCATAGATATCATTGCTATTAATTCAATACTTGAAGACAATAACATTAAAATAGCCTCTCCGTTAATATTTAATCTTCAATCAATAAAAGAAATTGATCAACATTTACCTATTAGAAGTCGTAGAGAGCTAAATATTAATGGTGGAGATATACTTAGAATTACGTCTAAAAAAAGTGGTCCTTGGCTGAAAGAAGTTCTTAGACAAATAGAAATTGATGTGTTAACAAATAAAGTTCCAAATTTAAAAGATGAATTATTGAAGTGGGTGAAAGAGAATGTCAAAATATAGTCAAGATGTTATACGTATGCTATATATGCATCAATCTGAATATATTTCGGGACAATATATTGCTAATCAGCTAAACATTTCTAGAGCAGCTGTTAAAAAAGTCATTGATCAATTAAAAAAAGATGGTTGCAAAATCGAATCAATCAATCATAAAGGCCACCAATTAAATGAACTCCCAGATAGTTGGTATAATGGAATCGTATCTTATATTTTAAAAAATTCACAACTAGCTTCGGAGATAAAAGTATTTAAAAGTGTTGAATCAACTCAGATTATTGCTAAGCAAGAATTGGTAGATAATAATAAGTCTATGATTATATTAAGTGACGAACAAACAAAAGGAAGAGGTCGATTTAATCGTAATTGGGCTTCTTCAAAAGGAAAAGGCTTATGGATGTCTCTAGTATTGCGTCCAAATGTACCTTTTTCAATGATTCCAAAATTCAACTTGTTTGTTGCTTTAGGAATTAGAGATGCAATACAATCTTTCACGAATGATAAAGTAGAAATTAAATGGCCGAACGATATATATATTGCTGATAAAAAAGTATGTGGTTTTTTAACTGAAATGATAGCAAATTACGATTCAATTGACGCTATTATTTGTGGTATTGGTATTAATTTAAACCACAGTGACAGTGATTTTTCTGATGATATTAAACAGAGAGCAACAAGCATTCGTTTACATAGTAATAATAAAATTAATCGATACTCATTTTTAAAAAAGCTCATTTCATCAATCGAAAAACGATATTCACAATTTTTAACAAAGCCTTTTACAGAAATTCGAAATGAGTATATTGAAGCCTCAAATATATGGCAACGCCAATTGCGTTTCACTGAAAACGACAAACAATTTATAGGTGAAGCAATCGATATTGATAACGATGGTTTCTTAATAGTTAGAGATGAAAATAATGACGTTAGACGCCTTATTAGTGCGGATATAGATATATAAAGCGAATGACATGAAGATAAGGAGAGTTAGTTATGGGACACACAAGTTATGCAGTTGTAGATCTAGAGACAACTGGCAATCAACTTGATTATGATGAAATTATACAAATTGGTATTACTTTTGTAAGTAACAATAAAATATCTGGGACTTATCATTCTATGATTCGTACTGATTTGGATATTCCACCATTTATCCAAGCATTGACTTCTATTGAAGATACCATGTTAGAGCAAGCCCCTTATTTTCATGAAATTGCACAAGAAATTTACAAACAATTGAAAGATCGTGTGTTCGTTGCTCATAATGTTGATTTTGACTTAAATTTTATAAAAAAGGCCTTTCAAAACTGTAATATAGATTTTAAACCTAAAAAGGTCCTGGATACGTTAGAATTATTTAAAATTGCTTATCCTACAGATAAGAGTTATCAACTTAGTGAATTAGCAGAGGCACACGACATACCCTTAGACAACGCACATAGGGCTGATGAAGACGCTACTACTACTGCATTACTAATGATTAAAGCCTTTCAAAAGTTTGAACAACTACCTATAGATACATTAAAACAACTCTATTATTTAAGTAAAAATTTAAAATATGACTTATTTAATGTCTTGTTTGAAATGGTACGTCAACATGAAAATTCACCTTTAGATAATCAATACGGTCAATTCGAACAAATAATTTATAAAAAGCAAATTGATTTAAAAGCGCCTAAAACATCATTTAATGGATCACTTAAAGATTTGTATAGTGAAGTAGTTAAATCACTTAATCTAACATATCGTCCACAACAACTATATTTATCTGAAATCATCCTAGAGCAACTCATGCACAATGATAAAGCGATGATTGAAGCTCCTTTAGGTAGTGGAAAGTCATTGGCATATCTTTTGGCAGCATTGATGTATAACATTGAAACTGGACGTCATGTCATGATTTCGACTAATACTAAACTGTTGCAAAATCAACTTTTGCTAAAAGATATTCCGAGTATCAATCAAGCACTAAACTTTAAAATTAATGCCACACTTATAAAAAGTAAATCTGAATACATTTCACTTGGCTTAATTAGTCAGATTTTAAAAGATGAAACTACCAACTATGAAGTTAATATTTTAAAAATGCAATTATTGACCTGGATTATCGAAACGGAAACTGGAGATATTCAAGATTTAAATCTTAAAGGTGGTCAGAAAATGTATTTTGACCAAAAGATTGAAACTTATGTACCAGTTAGACATGATATGCATTATTACAATTACATCAAACGAAATGCACATCATATTCAAATCGGAATCACTAATCATGCACATCTCATACACTCAGACCAAGAGAATTCAATTTATCAACTTTTCGATGATTGTATAATTGATGAGGCACATCGTTTACCTGACTATGCATTAAACCAAGTCACTAATGATCTCGATTATTCAGATTTAAAATATCAACTTGGTTTAATAGGAAAAAATGAAAATGAAAAATTATTAAAAGCGATTGATAAACTAGAACAACAACGAATTTTAGAACGTTTAGATATCGCACCGATAGATGTATTCGGTTTAAAAATGAATATATCAGAAATACATGATTTAAATGAACGTCTATTTAATCATATATTCGAAATCATTCAAAACTCTGACGTTTATGATGATGATATACATCGACACCATTATGTATTTGAATTTGATTCAACTCAGATACTTAAAGATTTGCATTTGATTGTTGATAAGATAAATAAGACATTAGAAATTTTTAATGGTATGACGCACAAAACGATTAAGACTTTACGCAAACAACTTTTATATATTAATGATACTTATCGAAATATAGAGCAGAGTTTAAAAGATAAACATACTGCGTACTTATCCATTAGGAATCTAACTCAAAAGTCAACTATTAAATTGATTGTTAAAGATTATGCAGTTCGTGATATTTTAACGACTCGCGTTTTAGATAAATTTAATTCATTAACATTTATTTCTGGAACATTGACGTTTAATCATAAGTTTGATGCCTTTAAAAATTGGTTTAAAGAAGATGTGCATTTTAACACGTATCAAGTTCCATCGACACTATCTAATCACGCGAATACGAACGTGTATATTCCTAGTGATGTTAGTTCTTATAACTTCAAAAATATCGATGATTACGTAGCATCTATAGTGGATTATATTCAAGAGTATGTAACAATCACTGATTCGAAATGTTTAGTGTTATTTACAAGCTACCGTATGATGCACATGGTACAAGAGTTATTAAATGAATTACCCACTTTTGAAGACTATGTAGTACTTACACAACAACAAAATCAAAACTATAAAATTGTTCAACAATTTAATAATTTTGATAAGACAATTTTACTTGGCACATCAACGTTTTTCGAAGGTTTTGATTATCAAGCTAAGGGTATTAAATGTGTTATGATAGCTAAACTTCCATTTATGAATAAATACAATACGAAACATTGGCTTATGGATTCTGAATTTGATTCTACCTTTAAGGACTATGTTTTACCTGACGCAGTTACTCGTTTTAGACAAGGTTTAGGTCGTTTAATTCGCAATGAAGATGATCAAGGGTTGATTGTCTCTTTTGATGATCGTCTTGTAAGCAGTAACTATAAAAACTTTTTTGCTCAAACTTTAGAAAATTATAAGCAAAAAAAGGGCGACATTAAACAATTCAGCAAACTTGTTAACAAAATCCAACATAATATTGATGCTAATAAATGATTCAAACTGTTATACATTGAGATAGCGTGTTCACATGCTAGAACTTCACAATTTATTTTGTTAAAATAAATAAGTATTGATTACAAAGAATGACAATTAGGAGATTGGTTATGAAAACAACGATTAAACAAGCTAAACAACATCTTAACCAAGAAGTGACTATTGGTGCTTGGTTAACAAATAAACGTTCAAGTGGCAAGATTGCCTTTTTACAATTACGTGATGGTAGTGGCTTTATGCAAGGTGTAGTGGTTAAATCAGAGGTTTCTGACGAAACATTCCAACTAGCTAAAGAAATTACACAAGAATCATCACTTTATGTGACTGGTGTTATAACAGAAGATAACCGTTCAGATTTAGGCTACGAAATGCAAGTGAAATCAATTGAAGTTATTCACGAAGCACATGATTATCCAATTACACCTAAAAATCACGGTACTGAATTTTTAATGGATCATAGACATTTATGGTTGCGTTCAAAAAAACAACATGCTGTTATGAAAATCAGAAATGAAATTATTAGAGCAACATACGAATTCTTTAATGAAAATGGATTCACTAAAATTGATCCTCCAATCTTAACAGCAAGTGCTCCAGAAGGAACAAGTGAATTGTTCCATACTAAGTACTTTGATGAAGATGCATTCCTTTCTCAAAGTGGTCAATTATATATGGAAGCAGCTGCAATGGCTCATGGTCGTGTATTCTCATTCGGACCAACTTTCAGAGCTGAAAAATCTAAAACTCGACGCCATTTGATTGAATTCTGGATGATTGAACCAGAAATGGCATTTACAAATCACGTGGAAAGTTTAGAAGTTCAAGAACAGTATGTATCACATGTCGTTAAATCTGTACTTAAAAATTGTCAATTAGAACTTAAAGCACTAGATCGAGATACGAGCAAACTTGAAAAGGTTTCAGCACCTTTCCCAAGAATTTCTTATGATGATGCAATTAAGTTCTTAAAAGAAGAAGGTTTCAATGATATTGAGTGGGGCGAGGATTTCGGTGCACCACATGAAACTGCTATTGCAAATCATTATGATTTACCGGTATTTATTACAAATTATCCAACTAAAATTAAACCATTCTATATGCAACCAAATCCAGAGAATGAAGAAACTGTTTTATGTGCAGATTTGATTGCACCAGAGGGTTATGGTGAAATCATTGGTGGTTCTGAACGTATTAATGATTTAGAATTATTAGAACAACGTATAGATGAACATCAATTAGACGCTGAAAGTTATAACTATTATTTAGACTTACGTCGTTATGGTAGTGTGCCACATAGCGGATTTGGATTAGGGTTAGAAAGAACTGTTGCTTGGATTTCTGGTGTGGAACACGTAAGAGAAACTGCTCCATTCCCACGATTATTAAATCGTTTATATCCATAAGTTCTAATCCCACATACCATATTAATTTACTCGTCCAGTCAGCATGTTGACTGGACGCTTTTTCAACTTTAAAGAGGAGGAATATCAATTTGAATAAAATTCAACTCAAAACACGTCCTGTCGTCGTTAGAAGAGAATTATTTGACCATTATAGTGAATTAGGACTGACAGAAAAAGATTTAATTGTTTTAATTAAATTGATTTATGCCTCTGAAACATCAAATAAACAACCATCCATCGATGAATTGAAATTAGGCTCAGATATGGAACCACGTGAAATAACTAGCATCATTCAGCATTTAATTCAAAGGGATTTATTGCAACTTCATGTGAAAAAGGACGAAGAAGGTAAATTTACGGAATATATGAATTTAGATGGTTTCTATGAAAAATTAAGCAATATTTTATCTCAAGATCATTCAAAACAACTAACAAATCAAGCTCAACAAAATTTTAAAGATCTTTTCCAATATATAGAATCCTTGTTTGCTAGACCTATTTCACCATATGAAATTGAAACACTTAATCAATGGATTGACGTAGACAAGCATGACTTTACTTTAATTAGAGCAGCGTTAGATGAAGCATATAGTCATGATAAACTTAGTTTCAAGTACGTAGATCGTATATTGTTAAATTGGAAAAAGAATAATGTCACAACTACTGAAGAATCTAAGAAAATAAGAGAACAATTTAACAAGCCATCTATGACACATACGGTTAATCATATACCAAAATTTGATTGGTTAAATGGGGAGAAGTTAGATGATAAGTAAGAAGAAAGCACTAGAAATGATAGATGTCATAGCTGATATGTTTCCAAATGCAGAATGCGAGCTCAAACATGATAATGCTTTCGAATTAACAATTGCAGTCCTTTTATCAGCTCAATGTACCGATAATTTAGTAAATAAAGTTACACGTACGCTTTTTCAAAAGTATAAAACGCCTCAAGACTATTTAAATGTGGATATCGAAGAACTGCAAAATGATATACGTTCGATTGGCTTATATCGTAACAAAGCGAAAAATATACAAAAGCTATGTCAGTCACTACTCGAACAATTCAATGGTCAAATTCCGAGTACTCATAAAGAATTAGAAAGTTTAGCTGGAGTCGGTCGTAAAACAGCAAATGTTGTTATGAGTGTAGCTTTCGATGAGCCATCATTAGCAGTTGATACGCATGTTGAACGTGTTTCTAAGCGACTAGGAATTAATAGATGGAAAGATAATGTAACACAAGTAGAGGATAGATTATGTAGTATCATTCCAAAGGAAAGATGGAGTAGAAGTCATCATCAACTTATCTTCTTTGGTCGCTACCATTGTTTAGCTAGAAAGCCTAAGTGTGACATATGTCCCTTACTAGATGATTGTAGAGAAGGGCAAAAACGTATGAAAGGACAATTAAAGGAAGCTTGATTAAATGATTAATAAACAAGAATTTGAAGAAATTGAAGAGTTACTTGATGAATACACTAAACAAAGAGCATTAAATTCACCAAACGCTAAGCCAGTAATCGATAAGTACTTTGACTTAATAATTCGATTTTTTAAAGAAATTAATGAAGTTGAAACTATTAATTTCAAATTATTAGATCAATACCCAGTAGTTCCAATGAACTTTGAAGAACGCTATCAATATATGTTAGTTAGAAAATATCACTTTATGGGTTATAGTCAAATGAAGACTTTAAAAAGTGAGTTAATCAAAATGAATGCGTCTTACCAAATTAGAAGAAAGCGACAAAGTTAATACTATAACAGTAAGTAGCCAGTAAAATGAGTTATTTAATTCATCTACTGGCTATATTTATATTCAAATAATTAATTTTGTATCAATGAATATAAAGAAAGGCAATTTCTATTTGATGTAATAGAAATTGCCTTCTTTTAATTATTTAACATTTCAAAAACACTATGAGGACTTTTTAAAATCGAAAATACTATTTAAATTAAAGATGTTTGAAAGTGTACTTCCGACAGTATTAGTACCTTGTGTTGTTGAATTATTGTTTGTAGTTCCTGAATTAGTATTGCCACTATTATTAGTGTTACTAGTATTAGAATTACTTGAGTTATTTGAATTATTTGAGCTATTTGATGAACTTGAGCCACTGCTACCATTTACTTCACGATTAGTCGTGTTGTTATCTGGATGACCACTTACTGATAAATTATCAGCACTTGAGCCGTTAACTGAATCTGGTTTCTTGAAGTCACCATCATCACTTGAAGTAATATCAGACATAACATCCTCATATAAATATTGTGGATATTCTTGTTCTGAGTGACCTAAGAATGAGTTAACGCCACCTTCTTTAATTTCACTGAAGCCCATCCAGATAGACATTGTGTATTTAGGTGTGAAACCATTAATCCAAACGTCTTTTGCAGCGTTATCAGGTAGGTTATATTGTTGGTTAATTTCAGTACCATAAGTACTTGTACCAGTTTTAGCACCCATAGTAACGCCTGATACGCCATGTCCATAGGCTGAACCATAGGCTTTGAATGTACCTGTAAGCATTTCAGCTAACATATAAGAAGTGTAGTCTTTCATAGCTTTATGACTTGTATGGTCAAACTCAATTGTGTCATCATCAGCTGTTACAACTTTTTGGATAGAATGTGCGTTATTGTAAGTACCACCGTTAGCAATTGCTGCGAAAGCAGATGCTAATTGAGTAGGTGAGAACTCAGAAGCGCCACCACCAAGTACATCAGAAGGACCGATGTCACTTTGATAATCTAATCCAACTTTTGATGCGAATTTCTTAACTGCATTATCTCCAGCTTGTGAATTAACTTGTTGCCAAGTTTTAAGCGCTGGAATGTTGAAACTTTGTCTTAACGCATCATACGCAGTTACAGTACCATGTCCATTTCCATCATAGTTACGGAATGTACCACCATCAATTGAATAGCTTGATTCGTCTTGAATTGCATGATTCGTAGCCCATTGCATGTTTTCAATAGCTGGACCATAAGCTAAGAACGGTTTCAATGATGAACCAGTTAAATGCGCATCAGTTGCAGCGTTATTGTCAACAACGTCTTTGAAGTTACGACCTCCAGAAATTGCGACTAAGCCACCAGTCTTACTATCAAGAATTGTAGAACCAACACGTTGGTCTTCATTTTTATAGTAATTACCGTTATCTATACGATCTTGTAATGTTTTTTGAACATCTTTGTCCATATTTGTGTAAATCTTAATTCCACTTTGAAGAACATCACTCAAGTTTTTATTCTTGAATTCTTTATTATTCATCAATTCAGATTTAACAAAGTTTACATATGAATCGTATTCTGAATCAGAGTTATCAGTGCCAATTTGACGTTCCTTAGCTGTACGATCTACTAAATTAGCTTTTAAGTTAATTTTTTTAGCAGCATTATACTCTTTATCAGAAATTCTGTTGTGATAATGCATTAAGTAGAGTACAGTGTTTTTACGATTTTCCGCTTGTTTAGGGTTGTCGTAAATATTATAAAGGTTAGGCACCTGTGGTAAACCTGCTAAATATGCTTCTTCCGCAAGATTTAAATCTTTCAAATCTTTATTGAAGTAATATTTAGCTGCAGCTTTAACGCCATAAACACCATCTGAATAATAAATTTTATTTAAGTACATTTGGAAGATTTCATCTTTACTGTACTCTTGTTCTAGACGGTAGGATAGGTAAGCTTCTTGTGCTTTACGTCCGATAGATTTCTCTTCACTTAAGAATGCTCGTTTAACTACTTGTTGTGTTAAAGTAGATGCACCTTGTGAACCAAATCCACCAGTCAAGTTTTTACCAATGGCACCAAATAAACGTTTATAGTCAATTGCACCGTGGTCATAGAATCGGTTATCTTCAGTTGCTAACACAGCATTTCTCATATTTTTAGGAACATCTTTTAACTCAACATGTTCTCTTCTTGCGCCGTTATCTAATTTTTTTACTAAGTCACCATTTCTGTCGTAAATTTCTGCCGGTTTAGGATCTTGTAATTTAGATTCGGTAAATGCAGGAGCTTTCCATGCATAATACGCAAATAATAAAATGCCTAATAGAACTAAAACGATAAAGGCAATTAATAAAAAGCCAATAATCTTGATAATCGTTCTTTTCACATTCTTATTCTTTTTTGCTTTGGACTTCCCATTTTTACCATTTTTAGGTTGAGAAGATCCTTTATTTTCCGTCATACGCGGTCCTCACTTTCATCTAATATCAACTTATCAACTGCATTGAGGTAATTTAATCTTGGTTGATACTGATAAGGAATATAGTAACTATTTTTTCTTATTTCTTCAACTGTTATTGATTTTTTTATTTCATTTTTATATCTATCCCAATATTTTTGAAATTTGGAAAATGGCAATAAATATACTTCATCAAGTAATTTAAATCTTATAATTAAAAATACAATTCCTTTTTGAAGAAATGCATTTTTCATATGTTCTACTTGATGATCATGAATATTATTCAAAGGAAAAGATGTTTTATTTTTAGTTTCCTTTGCTTCAAAATCAATATAATAGCCATTATATACGCCATTATAATCAGTAGTTGAAGGTGTACGAAAGTAAGCCTCATTTATAACTGCTTTACTTCGCTTGGGATAATGAACATTAACGATTTGAACAGGTGTTGGCTTTTTATGAATAACCGCTTTACCATGTTTTAAATAATAATCATTAGAAAGTTCAATATCCTTTTCAAGAGTCATACCACGGCCACCATATTCTATATTACTAGAATTCGATTTACCATTTCTTCCGACCATAGTCGTATTTCCCTTAAAAGGTTTACCATTAGGGTAATTCATTTAATTCACCACACAAGTTTGAATTCATATAATAGTGGTTATGTAAAACTTACACTAACTAATACTATTAATAATCATTTACGAAAAAATGATTATATGTTCAAACTATGATAGATAATAATAGAAATAGACAAATAAGTCTTTAATCTTATCTATGAATTTCATTATTAATCTACTTTATTTTAACGTTAATTAACTAGTAAAACAATATTTCAATGTATTTATCCTGTTTATATGGCTAGCAATTTGAATGACGGTTAGATTAAATTATGATAAATTAAATTGAATATAAGGGGGCGTCTTCATGGATACTATGTTGATAAATGATTTAATCAATGAATTACATACAATAGAAGATCGCTATAATATTGTTAAAAATTCCGAGACGAACTATGATTTTTATGAAGTAGTTTACCCTTATTCGCAAGCGATAGACACTAAGTTAGAAAATCTCATTAAATTAAAACCCCAGATTATTCAATTGAGTTATATGAATGCTAATAAGTTTGATTTACTAATTAAGTCATATAAAGAACTATCAGTAGATTGTCACTTTTATAGAACAAGCAAAAAGCTTTTTAATGAGAAGTTAAAAGCTGTTAACTACGATTTAAATTATATTTATCAAACTATTGAAGGGTGATGTTGAGCATTTGAAAACTGTGTATGTAACAGGGTATAAATCTTTTGAACTAAATATTTTCAAAGATGACGCACCTGAAGTGTATTATTTAAAAGCTTTTATCAAACATAAATTATTACAATATATTGATGAAGGGCTTGAGTGGGTACTTATTCAAGGACAACTTGGTATTGAATTATGGACTGCTGAAGTAGTTATTGATTTGCGAGTTGAGTATCCCGATTTAAAATTAGGAATTATAACGCCTTTTTATGGGCATACTTCTAAGTGGAATGAACAGAATCAAATGAAGTATAATAAAATTGCTCAAGAAGCTGATTTTATGGAAAGTGTACATCATACCGAATATGAAGGACCATTTCAATTTAAACAAACAGATCAGTTTATGTTAGATCATACAGATATGACTATACTTATTTATGATGAAGAGCAAGAAGGAAGCCCAAAATTCTTTAAAAGGATGTTAGTTGATTTTATAAATAAAACAAACTATACTTGTGATATTGTGGCATTTGATGAACTCACTGATTTTATAAATGATATGCAGTGGGAGCAAGATCAAAGTTTCGAATGAGGTGGAAAAAATGGCAGATGTTTCTTTAAAGCTTTCAGCAAAAGATATCTATGAAAAAGATTTCGAAAAAACTATGGCCCGTGGTTATCGTCGTGAGGAAGTAGATGCTTTTTTAGATGATATCATTATAGATTATCAAAAAATGGCTGATATGAATAATGAAGTTGTAAAATTGTCTGAAGAAAATAACAAATTAAAAAAAGAAGTTGAAGAATTAAGACTAAGAGTGGCAACATCAAGACCTTCTGACAATAAATCATTTTCTTCAAACAACTCAAGTTCATCAAACAATAATGTTGATATTTTGAAACGAATTTCAAACTTAGAAAAAGCTGTTTTTGGAAAGTAATTTAACTTAGCTTAATTAATGAGTGTTATCAATTGGATATTTATTGAAAAATGTTAAGTATTCAATTAGCAACAGATATTCTATAAAAATATCTGTTATAGTATAAAATATTATGATATAATCGCAAAAGTGATATTTTGGGTAATCGCTATAGAAATATAGAGGAAAGTCCATGCTCACACAGTCTGAGATGATTGTAGTGTTCGTGCTTGATGAAACAATAAATCAAGGCATTAATTTGACGGCAACGAAATAACCTAAGTCTTATGATATGGTTAAATTAGTTTGAAAGTGCCACAGTGACGTAGCTTTCATAGAAATATGAAGGGTGGAACGCGGTAAACCCCTCGAGTGAGCAATCCAAATTTGGTAGGAGCACTTGTTTAGCGGAATTCAACGTATAAACGAGACATCTTTATTCGAAATATAAAGATTTGTAGACAGATGGTTACCACCGACGTACCAGTACAACTAGTGTACGTTATGAGTACAACGGTACAGAACATGGCTTACAGAAATATCATGAACTAGTTTAGCTCTCCCATTGATTGGAGAGCTTTTTGTTTTTTACTCATACATAATAAATAAATTTTGTTAACATATAAATATATTTATAAAAAAGGAGAAAACGTAATGTTCCAATTATTAGCAGTTTGTCCAATGGGATTAGAGGCTGTTGTAGCCAAAGAAATCCAAGAACTCGGTTATGAAACACAGGTTGAAAATGGACGTATCTTTTTTGAAGGTGATGCTAAAGCTATTGTGCAATGCAATTTATGGTTACGCACAGCTGATCGTATTAAAATTGTTGTAGGTCGTTTCAACGCTTCAACATTTGATGAACTTTTTGAAAAAACAAAATCGCTACCTTGGGAAAACATTATTGATAAAGAAGGGCAATTCCCAGTTCAAGGTAGAAGTGTTAAATCAACACTGTATAGTGTACCAGACTGTCAAGCTATTACTAAAAAAGCAATTGTTGAACGTTTAAAGAAAGCTTATGATGAAAAAGGCTGGTTAAATGAAAGTGGTGCTAAATACCCTGTTGAGGTAGCTATTTTAAAAGATAATGTATTATTGACTATCGATACCTCAGGTTCAGGTTTGAACCGTCGTGGATATCGTATTGCTCAGGGGGAAGCTCCTATTAAAGAAACCTTGGCAGCGAGTCTAGTACGACTTGCCAATTGGAAGGGAGATACGCCTTTTATAGATCCTTTCTGTGGTTCAGGTACTATTGCCATAGAAGCATGTTTAATCGCTCAAAATATTGCACCAGGGTTCAATCGAGATTTTGTTTCTGAAGAATGGAATATTATGCCTCCCAATATTTATGATGATATGCGAGATGAAGCTGATCAACAAGCTAATTACGATAAAGACATTCGAGTGTTTGCATCAGATATAGATCCTGAAATGGTTGAAATTGCTAAACGTAATGCTGAAGAAGTCGGTTTGGCAGATATAATCCAATTTAGTGTTAAAGATGTGAATACATTAACAATTGATACCGATGAACCAGTAGCTTTAGTTGGAAACCCTCCATATGGTGAACGAATTGGAGATAGGGAAGAAGTCGAAGAAATGTATCGTTATATTGGTAAATTAATGAATCAACATTCACATTTATCAACTTACATCTTAACTAGTAACAAGGAATTCGAATTTTTAGTTAATCGAAAAGCTACTAAAAGAAGAAAATTATTTAACGGCTACATTGAATGTACTTATTACCAATATTGGGGTAAAAAGCCAACTACTATATAATTTTTATTAAATTTGTAAATTTTTCTTAATGTATCTAATAATATTTAATTAATTTAATCAATTCATTAGCACTCTTATTATTACTGATGTAAAGTGATAATAAGAGTGTTAAATATAGATACAAATACATAATTTTATATACATCTTAGTAAGGAGAGAAAAAATATGCAAACAGTATTAATAATAGGCGCAAATGGTAAGGTCTCTATCGAGGCTACTAAATTATTTTTAGAGGATTCTAATTTTAATGTCGATTTATTTTTAAGAAATGCGCATCGAATTCCTGATTACGCATCAAATCGAGTAACAGTTTATGAAGGTGATGCTAAAAACTCAAAAGATTTAGAGCAAGCACTTGATAAAGTTGATGTTGTATTTGCTAGTCTATCTGGATCACTAGATATCGAAGCACAAGCTATTGTAGATGCTATGTCTAAAAAAGATGTTAAACGATTAATCTTTGTAGCTGCCCCTGGTATTTACGATGAATTACCAGCTAAATTTAATGAATTTAATAAATCTCAATTTGGAGATAAATTGACAAAATATCGTAAAGCTGCAGATATTATAGAAGCATCAACATTAGATTATACAATTATTCGTCCAGCATGGCTTACATTTAAAAATGAGACAGATTACGAAGTTACATCGAAGGATACTCAATTTAGAGGAACAGAAGTTTCAAGACGCAGTATTGCAAGTTTAGCTGTACGTATAGCGAAAAACCCAGAACTATATTCTAAAGAAAACATAGGTGTTAATATACCAAACACTGATGGAGATAAACCAGCTTGGTTCAAATAACTATTCTTTATATTTGTTTCAAACTATTGTTGTGATAAAATTTAATAAATAGGTAGCTAGTCAGAAATAATAATTAAAGTTTTTACTTTAGTAAGTATAATTTTTGTTGAGTAAACTTAAATAGTATATTTAATTTTAAATCTGCCTACCAGATTAAGAATAGCCTGTTACATTAAGTATGTCTCAGGCTGTTACTTTTTTTTTGAATGTTTGAAACAAAGGGGACTTAGCATGACTAATAATGAACAATTAGATATTTTATATAAATTAAAAAAAGAAGTTGAAAAATCAAAAAATTCAACTTTAATACATACTATTAATCAAGTAATAAAAAAGGTATATTTAAATCAATATACCGCTTCTTTTGTTGGTCACTTTTCGGCGGGGAAATCCACATTAATTAACTTATTATTAGAACAGGATATTCTTCCAAGTTCACCAGTACCTACCACAAGTAATACTGCAATCGTATCTGTTGCAGATAAACAAGAAATTATAGCTAATTTAGAAAATCAACAATATACAAAATTAAAAACATATGACGAAGTCAAAAAAATGAATCGTTTAAATGTAGATGTAGAGTCTGTTGAAATTAATTTTCCTTCTTCAAAATTCAAAAATGGTTTTACGCTTCAAGATACACCTGGCGTAGACTCAAACGTAGCTACACATCAGTCTACAACTGAACAATTCATGTATACCAGCAATATTTTGTTCTATACAGTAGATTACAATCATGTACAATCTGCATTAAATTTTCAATTTATTAAAAGAATGAATGATGTAGGTATACCAGTCATTTTTATCATTAATCAAATCGACAAACATAATGAAGATGAAATTACTTTTGAAACTTTCAAACAAAGAGTCAATAAATCAATAGAAGATTGGGACATTAAACTTACAGATATTTTCTATGTGACAAAATTTGATCATCCCGAAAATGAACTTTCACGTCTTTCTCAATATTTAGTAGAGAAAGATAATTATAGAGAACCTATTGAGAACTATGTAAATCGTACAGTTAAGTTTATTACAGAGGCTCAATTAGGATATATTCAAAATGAACTACAATACATTCTAGAACAGCTTAATATAAATGAAGATGAATTTGAACAAGCCTATGCTAAATTTCAACAAAATCAAGCCGTTAGTGAAGAAGCTCGACTCTTAAATAATCCTGATCAATTACTAAGTTTTTTAAAGCAAAAGCGAAAAGATATATTAGATAATGCATACATTATGACACATGACATGCGTGAAGATATTAGACATTATCTTGAAAGTATGAGTGATGATTTTAAAGTTGGCGGCCTTTTAAATAAAAAGAAGAAAAAGCAAGAGGAACAAGAAGCACGTTTACAGAATGTTGTTTCAAAACTTCAAGACAAAGTTAATCAACAAATTCGACAACCATTGCGAGAGGACATGTCATTTTTAACGCGTTTTATTAATAGCTCTGAGGTTAATCATGATGTATTAAATCAACATTACGAAATAGATTCAAGTTTATTTTCCAATTTATATCAACCTCAAACGAGTATAAGTAATACTTATGTACTTACTTTTAGTGATGAAGTGCTTAAAGCAATTACTAATTTTGTAGAAAAACAATCCAATCCGTTATTTAATCAAGCGATTGATCATACACAAGCTCAAGGTTTAACAGAAGAAACTAATGATGATCTACAGATATATGAGCATTATATTGAATTACAAAATTTAAAAGAATCTCTAACTACTAAAAATTATCAACATTATTATATCCATATGGATGACTCTTTAGATAAATTAATAGGTAGAACTGAAGCAAACTATATAGTAGAAAGCAATGATCAAGTTTTAGAAAAAGAAGAGAAAGCCTCTGATGAAAATTCAAATGAGCGTAATACTAAAAAGGTTAACATTCAAGAAGCATTAAACATTATTGAACCTGTACCATTATTTGATAGAACAAAAAATGATATTAAAGATACGTTAGAACGATTAGAAAATAAACTTGTCAAAATTGGTGTATTTGGTACGTTCAGTGCAGGAAAAAGTAGTTTAATTAATGCCTTATTAGGTGGGCAATACTTAGTAAGTTCACCGAATCCTACAACTGCAGCTACGACTGAATTATCTTACGGTGAGGATAGTCAAATCACACTTAAAACTGAAGAACAACTATTAAATGAACTTAATCAACTCATTGAATACCATAATGTTTCTTTCGAATCACTCGAAGCATTTGTCCAATCTGATGTACAACAATTAAAAAACAAATTAGAAAAGAACCAACTTGCTTTTGTAAGTGCAGCTCACAAACATTTTTCTATGTATAAAGATATGTTGGATGAAGGTGTGAAACATACGATTTCTCAAGAGGAAATAAAAAAATGGAGTGCTGAAGATGAGTTTGCTACTTTTGTTAAAACTGTGCACATCAATTTACCATTAGAATGGTTGAAAGGAAAAATAATCGTTGATTCACTAGGCTTACATTCAAACAATCAACGTCATACAAATGAAACTGAACAAATTTTAACTTCATCCGATTTAATTTTATATGTGAGTTATTTTAATCATTCATTTACAGATAATGATAAAAACTTCATCGAACATATGAAAGAGATGAATCAACTTAATGAAAATCAAGCATTTAAAATGGTTATCAACGCTGTAGACCTTGCAGAAAACAGTGATGATTTAGCTGCGGTAAAACATTACGTTAAAGATGCTTTAACTCAAGTAAACTTGAAGTCAGATATCTTTGGTGTTTCAAGTAGACAAGCATTGAGAGGGAACGATGAAGGTATTAATCAGCTGCGTCATAGCATTGACCAATTTGTAGAAGTTGATTCAAATATAATTTTAGAGCAACAAATGGTTAAACAACTTGAGCAAATCAATATTTCTTTCGAAGAGATGATTCATGATTATAAAACTAACCAATCTCATATTGAACAACGCCAGCAACAATTGAAGAAATATCAAAATGAACAAAGGTTACCGAATCAATTGCTATTTACTACCGAACAACATACTAATAATGAAGTTGAAGATCAGATTTATCATTTAAATGGCAGATTAAAATTACAATTATTGGATGATGTTAAAAGTATATATAATAGTCAGATGACTCAAAATAGTGATTTTAATGACGAAAAGAAAATATCTTCTAAAGCATTTTTAGATCAAATACATCAACGACTATATTTAGAACAAAGTTTATTAGTTGAACGAATTAAGAAATATTATAATCGTCAACTTAGCGAACAAGTCGCACCGACAATCCAAAAATTAAATCAATTGCATGTATTTATTAATACTGATTTTTCAATTATGCCTAATTTTACCGAAAAGGCATTCTTGCGTGTTGATTTAAATGATATGATTAATGCTTTACCTAAACAATTAACGAAACGTCGAATTTTGAATCCAAATACTCAACGAGAGTTACAAGAACTAATCAGTTCAAATACGTTAGAGTTATTGCAAAATCAAATTAGTGAATTTAGACAGGCATTGATTCAGTATGTTGCTTCAATGAATAAAGAAGCTGAAGAGAAATTAGCGCAAATTGAGGATGAGATTCAAGATCAAATCGATGAATTATTATCATTTAATTTAGACAATACATTAATCGAGCAATTACGTATTGCGAATCAAAAATTAAACGCACTATTAAAATAGAAGGAAGGCACAAAATATGGAAAATCGTGTCCTATTAGTAGATGGAATGGCTTTATTATTTAGACATTTCTATGCTACAAGTTTACACAATCAATTTATGTATAATTCAAAAGGTATACCAACTAACGGAATTCAAGGTTTCGTTAGACATATCTTCACAGCAATAAATGAAATCAATCCTAGTCATGTAGCCGTATGTTGGGATATGGGACAATCCACTTTTAGAAATGATATGTATACTGACTATAAGCAAAATCGTCCAGCACCACCAGAAGAGCTTATTCCACAGTTTGACTACGTCAAAGAAATTTCAGACCAATTTGGATTTATAAATGTTGGAATGACTAATTATGAAGCTGATGATGTGATAGGAACTTTGGCAAAAACATTTTCTGATAATAACGAGGTCCACATCATCACTGGAGATAAAGACTTATTACAATGCATTAATAATAATGTAGAAGTTTGGTTAATAAAGAAAGGATTTAATATTTATAATCGTTATACCTTAGCTCGTTTTAATGAAGAATATCAGTTAAATCCACAGCAACTAATTGATATTAAAGCTTTTATGGGTGATAGTGCAGATGGATATCCCGGTGTAAAAGGAATAGGGGAGAAAACAGCCCTCAAATTAATTCAAACCTATGGAAGTGTTGAAAATGTACTTTCAAATATAGATCAATTGACACCTGCACAACGCAAAAAAATTGAAGCTGACAAAGATAATTTAACTTTATCTAAGCGATTGGCTGAAATATATACCGAAGTGCCACTTAATAGTGTGGAGATTTATAGAGATATGGCTTATGCACACTCATTAAATCAGATACTTTCAATTTGCAATGAACATGAACTTTATGTTTCTGGAAAATATATATCAACAAAGTTATAACTTAGGACAAAGACTCGAGACTGTAATATGTTTCGAGCCTTTTTTAACTACATTTAAATGATGTTCAATATATATTTTTTTTATATTAATAATTAAAATTCTAATTCACACACAATTAAATTAATGCTACAATTAAACAGAACAACTATTGAATTGTTCATTTCAAAAATGATAATTGAAATTTAATACCCGAGAGGAGTTATAAAACTTTTGTCGAGTAATTTTTTATGCTCTAATATTAAGCAAAAATTCAGACAATATTCATGGTAACTTAATTATCAATCCATTTGATATTGAGCTATGTGTTATCGGAATTCCTTTTCAAAAAAATACTCATAACATCAACATCAAGAATATACAACATAGAATAGGAGAGAAGCGCATCAATGAATTATCGAGATAAACTACAAAAGTTCAGTATTCGTAAGTATGCAGTAGGAACTTTCTCAACATTAATCGCCACGTTAGTATTTCTAGGAACGCATACTGATCAAGCCCATGCGAGTGAAAATACCAACGCGGCAGTTGAAAAAGCACAGCAAAATACTGAATCCCAAACATCCCGAGACAAAAATAGTAATCCAAATGATGCAATAACAATTCAAAATGATCAAACTTCTGATCAAACTGTAGAAATTAATAAGCAGTCAAAATTTGTAGACAAAACATCTACAGAAAAAAAGGCTTTAGAAACTCAAACAAGCGAAAAAGAAATTACTAATTCGACATCAACATCTATTAAAGAAAAAATAGAAGAAAGTTCGCCAGTTACTAAAGAAGAAAAAACAAATGAACTGAAAGAAAAATCTTCACCAATCGTAGGGACGCAATCTTCGAATCAAAGTAAACAGAAAGTTAAATTCTCTAGTTCAAAATCAGTTAAACAAATTGATGATAAGATAGATACACCTAGAGAATCTAAGTCGGATAACAGACAGAAAATTGATAGCAAAAACATTTCTAAACTGACAAATCTTACTCAAGAAATTCAAAGTAAATTATTAGAAGTTGAAACTATAGAACCTTCAAATCCTAACATTGAAGAAGCGAAAAAATTAACTGTAGAAAGTAGTAGTTTCACTCAATCTAGTAATGTTTCGCAACAATCACTTTTAGACTTAGTTACAAGATTAGAGCAAACACGTAATTCATTAGCAAATGTGATTACTCGTTCTCAATCAGGTAAACGCGATCCAAGAAACGGTCAACAAATTGAAAAAGGGACTAATTTTAGATTTACAACTTTAAATGGTCGTTGGAATGCCGGTAGAAACGTCATTGTGTACCAACGTAACTATGCGTCATTACCTGATGGTAGGGCGTTAGGTACTGGTCAACAAAAAAACGGTGTAGAAGGTATAACTTCTAGAAAGACCGTTATGCGTGCTTATTATAAACATGAAGGTAATTCAAAATACTTAGTTTATGATGTATTCTTCAATAATGACGGCGTTAACTTTATATCACCTGGATCACAACAACGTTTAGGTATGGCTTTGCTATTACCATATAAAGTAATGAAATTGAATTCAGATGGTTCGTTCGCTAGCGATTCAGTTAGAAATCTATCTTACGCAGCTTACGAAAAAAGAAGTGGTAGAAATAGTCTATTAAGTGAATCACCTAGCGATTTTATTATCGATCCAGATAATAGTACGCAAACGATTGATATGCTAAGAAGTAATCAGCATGATTTTGGTCATACAACATTTTATCTTAGTTTCGGTGTTCGTCCAGGTAGAAGCTTTAATAGTGATGCGAACGAATATTTCCATTCTAATAGAAATAACCCTGATTTGAGAAAAGCTGTTGAAGACCAACGAGGCATTTTTAGTGGATGGAACTATGGTATTGGTATTCAAGTCGACCCTAACCATCCAGAAGGTGCTAATCGAGCGTATCACATGCATCTTGAAGTTAAATTAAGAGATAATGTAACAACTGCCGAGCTTGAAAATGCTTGGTCATATGCCAATACAGCTGCTATGGGTGGTGTAAGTAAATCTGCTTATACAGTTTTATCAGGTCGTATATTACCTGAAGATGGTGCACTGCCATCTATCGAGAACCAACCACCTGTGAAACCAACAATTAACTCTGATTTAGTAGGCAAAGCAACAACGACAACAGTTATTGATGTATCTACAGATCCGAATACTAAAGTAGAAATTTTCGATAAAAATGGCAATAAAATTGGTACAGGTACAACAGATTCTAGTGGACATGCATACATTACGCCAACTCGTCCTATACCTGAAGGTAATGTCACTGCGAAAGCATATAATCACAGCGATGAATCAAAAGTTTCAACATCTGATCCTAAATTTGCAACTGACACAATTCCACCTACAACACCTGTAATTAACACAAGATTAGTTTACAAAGCTGGTACATTAACACCGATTGATGTTTCTACTGATCCAAATACACAAGTTGCATTAATAGATAAAAATGGTCGTATTTTTGGTGCAGGTACAACAGATAGTAGTGGTCATGTAATAATTACGCCAGATCGTGTTATTCCTGAAGGTAATGTGACTGCCAAAGCAACTGATAATGCTTTACATCCAAATAGTTCGGTTTCGATACCTGTTCAAGCAACAACGCTTATACCTGTGATGAAACCAGTAATTAATACAGATGTTGCGGGTAAAGCTTTCTCTTCACCAGTTATCGACATTACATCTACTCCAAATACGCGAGTTGAGCTATTAGATAAAAATAATAATGTCATCGGTCGTGGTATTACTAGCTCTAACGGACATGTTAATATTACACCTGATCATTATCTTTTCGAGGGTAATATCACAGCGAAAGCATATGATCAAACTGATGAAACTAATAATGCAACATCTGATCCAAGACACGTTACAGATACAACACCACCTAGAAAACCAGTAATTAATACTAACTTAGTTAATAAAGTAGGGACACGAACACCTATAGATGTTTCTACAGATGTATTGACTAGAGTAGAGATTTTTGATGAAAATGGTAAAAGTTACGGTGTAGTTCTTACTGAAATGGACGGTCACGGTATTATTACGCCAAGAGAGCCACTACCTTTAGGAAAAATCTATGCACGTGCTACAGATGGTGCAGAAACACCTAATTCAATTGATTCTGATCATGTACCAGTAACAGATACTATTCCACCAACAGTTCCAACTGTTGATACAGATTTAACAGGAAAAGCGACTACTTTAACTCCTATAACTGTCACTACTGATCCAAATACACGAGTGGATTTAATTGATAAAAATGGGCATATTATAGGTACTGGCACAACAGACGGAAATGGTCATGTCATCATTACTCCTACAACTCCAATTGTCGAAGGTAATGTCATTGCTAAAGCTTATGACCCTGCTAACAACGTTTCAACGTCTGCACCTAGAAAAGCGACGGATACTACACCACCAACTAAACCTAGAGTTACTTCACCTTTAGGAGGAAAAGCAGGTACGACTGATCCTGTTACAGTTACAACTGATCCGAATACGAATGTTCAATTATTAGATAAAAATGGGCAGATCATAGGAACTGGAACTACAGATAGTTCAGGTCGTGTCAATATTACACCAACAAGACCTATTCCAGAAGGTAATGTTACGGCTAAAGCAATTGATAATGCGGAACATCCGAATAGCTCTACATCTGATCCTGTTAAAGCAACTGATACAACGCCACCGACTAAACCTAGAGTGACAACACCGTTAGGTGGAAAAGCGACTACTTTAACACCTGTTGAAGTAACTACGGATCCAAATACAAGTGTTCAATTATTAGATAAAGATGGTCGTGTGATTGGTTCGGGTACGACTGGTGCTAATGGACGTGTTACAATCACGCCAACTCGTCCTATTCCGGAAGGTAATGTCACTGCCAAGGCGACTGATAATGCAGAACATCCGAATAGCTCTACGTCTGATCCTGTTAAAGCAACTGATACAACGCCACCGACTAAACCTAGAGTGACAACACCGTTAGGTGGAAAAGCGACTACTTTAACACCGATTGAAGTAACTACGGATCCAAATACAAGTGTTCAATTATTAGATAAGGATGGTCGTGTGATTGGTTCGGGTACGACTGGTGCTAATGGACGTGTTACAATCACGCCAACTCGTCCTATTCCGGAAGGTAATGTCACTGCCAAGGCGACTGATAATGCAGAACATCCGAATAGCTCTACGTCTGATCCTGTTAAAGCAACTGATACAACGCCACCGACTAAACCTAGAGTGACAACACCGTTAGGTGGAAAAGCGACTACTTTAACACCGATTGAAGTAACTACGGATCCAAATACAAGTGTTCAATTATTAGATAAGGATGGTCGTGTGATTGGTTCGGGTACGACTGGTGCTAATGGACGTGTTACAATCACGCCAACTCGTCCTATTCCGGAAGGTAATGTCACTGCCAAGGCGACTGATAATGCAGAACGTCCGAATAGTTCTACGTCTGATCCGGTCAAAGCGACGGATACGACGCCACCAACGGAACCAGTTGTGACAAATGATTTAACTGGTAAAGCGACTACTAAAACACCGATTACGGTTACAACGGATCCAAATACTCATGTTGATTTACTTGATAAAGATAATCATGTAATAGGTTCAGGTACGACGGATAGTAATGGTCGAGTTACAATTACACCGACGGTGCCTATCCCTGAAGGTAATGTACGTGCTAAAGCGACTGATAATGCGGAACATCCAAACAGTTCACTTTCTCAACCGAAAAAAGCGACTGATACAACACCTCCAGGTAGCCCAATCGTTAATACTGATTTAACTGGTAAGGCAACAACTAAAACTCCAGTTGATGTATCTTCTGATCCGAATACTCGTATCGAGTTACTAGATAAAGATAATCATGTGATTGGTTCAGGTACGACTGGTGCTAATGGTCATGTCATCATTACGCCAACTCAACCTATACCGGAAGGTAATGTTACTGCGAAAGCTTACGATAATGCAGAACACCCAAATGTCTCAACTTCTGCACCTAAAAAAGCGACAGATACTACACCTCCTACGGAACCAGTTGTGACAAATGATTTAACTGGTAAAGCGACTACTAAAACACCGATTACGGTTACAACGGATCCAAATACCCATGTTGATTTACTTGATAAAGATAATCATGTAATAGGTTCAGGTACGACGGATAGTAATGGTCGAGTTACAATTACACCAACGGTGCCTATTCCTGAAGGTAATGTACGCGCTAAAGCGACTGATAATGCGGAACATCCAAACAGTTCACTTTCTCAACCGAAGAAAGCGACTGATACTACACCGCCAGGTAGCCCAATCGTTAATACTGATTTAACTGGTAAGGCGACTACTCGAACACCTGTTGACGTATCTTCTGATCCGAACACTCGTATTGAGTTACTAGATAAAGATAATCACGTGATTGGTTCTGGTACGACGGATAGTAATGGTCGAGTTACAATTACACCAACGGTGCCTATCCCTGAAGGTAATGTACGTGCTAAAGCGACTGATAATGCGGAACATCCAAACAGTTCACTTTCTCAACCGAAAAAAGCGACTGATACTACACCGCCAGGTAGCCCAATCGTTAATACTGATTTAACTGGTAAGGCAACAACTAAAACTCCAGTTGATGTGTCTTCTGATCCGAACACTCGCATTGAGTTACTAGATAAAGATAATCATGTGATTGGAACAGGTACGACTGGTGCTAATGGTCATGTCATCATTACGCCAACTCAACCTATACCGGAAGGTAATGTTACTGCGAAAGCTTACGATAATGCAGAACATCCAAATAGTTCTACATCTCAACCGAAAAAAGCGACCGATACTACACCTCCTACGGAACCAGTTGTGACAAATGATTTAACTGGTAAAGCGACAACTAAAACACCGATTACGGTAACAACGGATCCAAATACTCATGTTGATTTACTTGATAAAGATAACAACGTGATTGGTTCTGGTACGACGGATAGTAATGGTCGAGTTACAATTACACCAACGGTGCCTATCCCTGAAGGTAATGTACGTGCTAAAGCGACTGATAATGCGGAACATCCAAACAGTTCACTTTCTCAACCGAAAAAAGCAACTGATACAACTCCGCCAGGTAGCCCAATTGTTAATACTGATTTAACTGGTAAGGCAACAACTAAAACTCCAGTTGATGTGTCTTCTGATCCGAACACTCGTATTGAGTTACTAGATAAAGATAATCATGTGATTGGTTCTGGTACGACTGGTGCTAATGGTCATGTTATCATTACGCCAACTCAACCTATACCGGAAGGTAATGTAACTGCAAAAGCTTACGATAATGCAGAACACCCAAATGTCTCAACTTCTGAACCGAAAAAAGCGACTGATACAACTCCGCCAACGGCGCCTGTAGTTACTAGCGATTTAACTGGTAAAGCGACAACTACTGATCCTGTTGAAGTTACTACAGATCCAAATACGAAAGTAGAATTACTAGATAAAGATGGCAATGTTATCGGTTCAGGTACAACCGATAATACGGGGCATGTCATGATTACACCGACGAAACCTATTCCTGAAGGTAATGTCACTGCGAAAGCTTACGATAATGCAGAACATCCAAATAGTTCTACATCTCAACCGAAAAAAGCGACCGATACAACGCCGCCAACGGCGCCTGTGGTTACTAGCGATTTAACTGGTAAAGCGACAACTACTGATCCTGTTGAAGTTACTACAGATCCGAATACGAAAGTGGAGTTACTAGACAAAGATGGCAATGTTATCGGTTCAGGTACAACCGATAATACGGGGCATGTCACGATTACACCGACAAAACCTATTCCTGAAGGTAATGTCACTGCCAAAGCGACCGATAATGCAGAACATCCAAATAGTTCTACATCTCAACCGAAAAAAGCGACTGATACAACGCCGCCAACGGCGCCTTTAGTTACTAGCGATTTAACTGGTGAAGCAACAACTACTGATCCTGTTGAAGTTACTACGGATCCGAATACGAAAGTGGAATTATTAGATAAAGATGGCAATGTTATCGGCTCGGGTACAACTGATAATACGGGGCATGTCACGATTACACCGACGAAACCTATTCCTGAAGGTAATGTTACTGCGAAAGCTTACGATAATGCAGAACATCCAAATAGTTCTACATCTCAACCGAAAAAAGCGACCGATACAACGCCGCCAACGGCGCCTGTGGTTACTAGCGATTTAACTGGTAAAGCGACAACTACTGATCCTGTTGAAGTTACTACAGATCCGAATACGAAAGTGGAGTTACTAGACAAAGATGGCAATGTTATCGGTTCAGGTACAACCGATAATACGGGGCATGTCACGATTACACCGACAAAACCTATTCCTGAAGGTAATGTCACTGCCAAAGCGACCGATAATGCAGAACATCCAAATAGTTCTACATCTCAACCGAAAAAAGCGACTGATACAACTCCGCCAACGGCGCCTTTAGTTACTAGCGATTTAACTGGTAAAGCAACAACTACTGATCCTGTTGAAGTTACTACGGATCCGAATACGAAAGTGGAATTATTAGATAAAGATGGCAATGTTATCGGCTCGGGTACAACTGACAATACTGGTCATGTCATGATTACACCGACGAAACCTATTCCTGAAGGTAATGTTACTGCGAAAGC
>NZ_JBXARC010000021.1:0-38126 GCF_058807855.1 Staphylococcus sp. GW821-FHT11H10
CCATCGGCGCTAAGGAGCTTAACTTCTGTGTTCGGCATGGGAACAGGTGTGACCTCCTTGCCATTGTCACCAGACAATAACTTACTCAATTAATTATAATGTCGATTATTTTAATTTTCAATAGTTAATTTTACACTTTGTTAAAGTTATCTTTACAAGTATTTTACAAAATTAACTTTCGTTTTCGACGACTTTTATATCTTACAACATTCAAAAAGCAAAGTCAACTAATTTTTAAAACTTTTTTTATTTAACAAGTTTATTATTTGTCGATTCCGCTTCTTTGAACACTTTTACTATGTTAGCACATCGCAAGCATATTGACTACACTTTTTTATATTGTTTTATAATAACTTCTCTACTCTTTTTTACTTTTGTAACTCTCCCTTTGATAATAACCCTTTATCACACCAATATATTTAATCCCTTAATTTTATATAAATCGAAAACTAATTATTCCTTTTGCCTCTTTTATTAACAATAACTGGCTCAAAATAAAAAAAGAGATTGAGATATATTAGGTTAACATTTGAATAAACCCTAAACTTTATCTCAATCTCTAATATTTAATTTAATCTATTTTTGTCTCATGTAAGGGAATAATAATACGTCTCTAATAGATGGAGAGTCAGTTAACAACATAACTAAGCGATCGATACCGATACCTAAACCACCTGTTGGAGGCATACCATATTCCAAAGCTTCAATATAATCTTCATCCATTTCATGCGCTTCATCATTACCTTGTGCTTTTTCAACAAGTTGTGCTTCGAAACGTTCACGTTGATCAATTGGATCATTTAATTCAGTGAATGCATTCGCATGTTCTCTACCTACGATAAACAACTCGAAACGGTCTGTAAATCTAGGATCTTCTGGATTTTTCTTCGCTAAAGGCGAGATTTCAATTGGATGTCCATAAATAAATGTTGGTTGAATTAACGTTTCTTCAACTTTTTGTTCAAAGAATTCATTTAAGATATGACCATATTTCATATTATTAGTAATTTCAATACCATGTTCTTTAGCTGCAGCGATTGCTTCTTCATCAGATTTAATTTGATAGAAGTCTACACCTGTAGCTTCTTTCACTGCATCTACAATATGAAGGCGTGTCCAGGCAGACTCTAGGTCAATTTCCTCTTCATTGTATTGAACTTTTGCAGAACCAAATACTTCTTGAGCGATATGTCTTACCATAGATTCAGTTAAATCCATGATATCGTGGTAATCAGCGTATGCTTCATATAATTCAATCATAGTAAATTCTGGATTATGTCGTGTTGATACTCCTTCGTTACGGAATACTCGTCCAATTTCATAGACTTTTTCAAGGCCACCAACAATTAATCGTTTTAAATGTAATTCAATTGCTATACGCATATAAAGAGTAGCGTCTAGTGCATTATGGTGCGTAACAAATGGTCGTGCTGCTGCACCACCTGCAATTTGATGCATCATTGGTGTTTCAACTTCTAAGAAACCTTGTTTATTTAAGTAATTACGCATTTCTTGAATAATTTTACTACGGTTAATAAATGTTTGAGTACTATCTTGATTTGTAATCAAGTCTAAATAACGTTGACGATAACGTTGTTCAATATCTTGTAAACCATGGAACTTATCAGGTAAAGGTCTAAGCGCTTTAGATAATAAAGTGAATGTCTTAGCTTTTACTGATAGCTCGCCAGTATTTGTTTTGAACATTACACCTTCAATACCAACAATATCGCCTAGGTCTGCACCTTTCCATAAATTGTCGAAATCTTCTTCGCCAATTTGGTCCTTACGCACGTAAATTTGAATCTGACCAGTCAAATCTTGGACATGTGCGAAACCAGCTTTACCTTTACCACGTTTAGTCATCAAACGTCCGGCAATCGAAACATGACTTTCATCTTCTTTATCATGTAATTCTTCTTTAGAGAATTCATCCCATTGTGATTTTAGTTCACTAGCAGTAGCTGAGCGCTCAAAACGTTTTCCAAATGGGTCGATTCCTAAATCAATTAATTCTTGTAGTTTTTGACGACGGACCTGCATTTGGTCATTCATTTCTTCTGACATAACTTTCTCTCCTTTAAATTTCATTTCAATGAAAATTATTCCATGGATTATTTCTAAATTACTTATAGGATATCATATTACTAATGTAGTGTTACTTAATTGTATTGTTTTACAAAATTGACATTACATGTATCACTTTCAAAGTATGATCATCACTATTTTCGCATTTCAATAATATTAATTAAATACATAATTAATACTACTTAACCTTTATATTTCTTCACTGTGTCATCTGGTATGACTAAATCAGAGATACGAGTTTTTGAACGAGGTTCAATTTGTGTTGGTGCAATATCATTTAATGGTATTAGCACAAAAGCACGTTCACTCATTCGCGGATGGGGAACTTCAAGGTCATCTTCTTCTATAACCTTATCCCCATATAATAAAATATCGACATCTAATGTTCTTGGACCCCAACGAATGTCTCTAACTCGGTGTAATCGTTGTTCGGTTTCTAAGCAATATTTAAGAAGTTCTTTAGGCTCCAATTCTGTATCAATTTCTAAACACAAATTTAAAAAATTAGGCTGCTCGGTATACCCTACTGGTGCAGTTTCATATATTGGAGAGATTTTAGTCACAGTAATGCCTTCAATACTGTCAATTATTTTAATAGCTTCTTGTAATTGCTGTTCCCTATCACCAATATTGCTTCCTAAACCTAAATACGCTTGTACCATTTAACGATTCTCCCTCACTATCTCTATACCTACACCATTATAGTGACCTGGAATAGGTGGATTTTCTTTAGTGATTCTGACTTTCGTTTCCATTACACGATTATAGTGTGAATTTATACGTTTTGCAATACGTTCAGCTAGATGTTCGATTAAATTACATGGTGGACCTTCAACGATTGCTTTAACATCTTCAAACACTTCTCCGTAATGTACAGTGTCGATTACTTTATCAGATTGGCCGGCTTCTTCTAAATTCACTTTCAACGTAACATCTACTACAAAAATTTGACCTATCTCGTTTTCAGCAGGTAAGGCACCGTGGTATGCGTAAAATCTCATACCATTAAGAAAGATTGTGTCGTTCATCTTCATTCTCCTTTAAGAAATCCATACTTTGACCTAATCGAGCGTTTAATTGCACATTATGTACACGCACAGCTTTGACGCCTTTCATTATACCATAAGCTGTTGTAGCAGCTGTCGCCTCATCACGTTCTAACGCTTTAGTTTCTGTACCAATCATTTCTTTAATGAAACGTTTTCGACTCGTTGCTAATAAAACAGGATACTCAGTTGCTACAAGTTCATCTAAACGTGCCATTACTTCATTTTCTTCATCACGTGTTTTGGCAAATCCAATTCCAGGGTCTAGCCATATTTTATGTTTTGGAATTCCGGCCATTTCTGCTTTGTTCGCTTGAGTAATAAGTGATAATAGCATTTCTTCAACAACTGGTTGTTCGCGATGTCCGTCACCATTATGCATTAATACAACTTCAGCATCGTAAGAAGCCACAACATCAAGTATTTTAGGGTCATATAACCCTGCCCATTGATCATTGATCATCGTTGCACCCAATTTTAAGCACGCTTCCGCTACTTCACTACGATATGTATCTATTGAAAGTTGAATATTTAATTTTGCAAGTTCTTTCACTACAGGAACTACACGCTCAATCTCTTCTTCCGTTGAAATAATTTCTGTGAATCCTGGTCGTGTAGAAATGCCACCGACATCAATGATATCCACACCTTCTTCTATCATCTCTTTAGCACGTTTGACCGCTTTATCCACTGAATTATACTTACCACCATCAGAGAATGAATCAGGTGTTACATTCAATATTCCCATAATTTTTGTTTTAGTCATTCTTGTCACGTCACCCTTCGTTCTTTTTGAAAATGATATGTAGAACAATGTCTACTTTTGCTTAATAGTCACATCATAATGATACACTCATTTTCTAAACATTTCAGTGTTTATAATCGCTGATGAAGCATGCAAAACATTTAATAATTTAAAATAAGATATTCATTTTCCAAAAAAGAAAACGCTAGCGAAGCAATAACAAGCTTCCCTAGCGTTTAAATATTAATTACAAATTAATCATCGAATGAATATAAAGGTGTTGATAAGTAACGTTCACCATTACTTGGCAATACTGTTACAACTGTTTTACCTTTACCTAATTCTTTAGCTTTTTGAATTGCGGCATGAATTGCAGCACCAGAAGAAATACCTGCTAGGATACCTTCTTCTTTAGCAACGCGACGTGATGTTTCCATAGCTGTATCGTTGTCTACTTTGATGATACTATCATAAATATTTGTATCTAAAGTATCCGGTACGAACCCTGCACCTAAACCTTGCAATTTATGTGGTCCTGGCTCACCACCACTTAATACTGGTGATGCTTCAGGCTCTATAGCAACGATTTCAACATTAGGATATTTTTCTTTTAAGACTTTACCTACACCAGATAAAGTACCGCCTGTACCTACACCTGCTAAGAAAGCGTCAATTTGTTTACCTTCAAATTGTTCTACTAATTCTGGGCCTGTAGTTAACGCATGAATTTCAGGGTTTGCTGGGTTTTCGAATTGTTGTGGTTCGAAGTAACCATGCTCTTCTTTTAATTCTTTTGCTTTTTTAATAGCGCCTTTCATAGCTTCTGAACCTGGTGTTAAAACTAATTCTGCACCATAAGCTTTTAATAAGTTACGACGTTCAGAACTCATTGTTTCAGGCATTGTAAATACTGCTTTATAACCTTTAGCTGCACATACGAAAGCTAAACCGATACCTGTGTTACCACTTGTTGGTTCTACAATCGTATCACCTGGTTTAATTTTCCCTTCTTTTTCAGCTTTTTCGATCATAGCTAATGCGATACGGTCTTTTACTGAACCACCTGGATTTTGATATTCTAATTTTACGTATACATCTGCTGCATCTTCATCTACAACGTTTCTTAATTTTACTACCGGTGTATTTCCAATAATTTGAGTAATGTTATCTACTGGTTTTTGTGCCATTGAAAAAACGCTCCTTTAACTTTCATATTTAAAACTTAGTTTTTTTATCGGATATAACTATATTCTATCAGAATTTTCTAAAAAGACAAAGCTAATTCTCTTATTTTAGGATTGAAGTTACATTTTACTTTTACATTATTTTAGTTTCCCTATAAAAAAGGCAATAAACACGTGATGGTTTATCGCCTTTAGTATATTTTTAATTATGCATTCATTGAAGCTAATAGGTCTTCAAGTTCAGCTTCTGAATAATTATATTTATTACCACAGAAGTGACAAATAGCTTCCGCGCCATGATCCTCTTTAATCATATCTTGGATTTCAGCTTCTCCTAAACCTTTAATTGCATTTAGAAACTTCTCATGACTACAGTTACATTCAAATTGAGCTTGCATAGTTTCTAAGATTTGAACGTTATCTTCACCAAGAATTTCATTCAAAATACCTTCTGGTGTCAATCCTTGTTCAATTAACTTAGAAACGGGTTGCATATTATTTATAGCATTTTCCAATTTTGTTACAGTTTCATCTTTAGCGCCTGGCATTACTTGAATAATAAATCCTCCAGCAGCTTTAATAGAATTGTCAGGATTTACTAACACACCTAAACCAACTGATGAAGGTGTTTGTTCACTTGTCGCAAAATAGTATGTGAAGTCTTCTCCTAATTCACCTGATACAATCGGACTTGCACCTGAGAAATAATCTTTCATACCAACGTCTTTCACAACTTGGATGGACCCGTCTGTACCAACTGCTCGTCTAACATCTAATTTACCTTGTTCATTTAATGGAAAATGCGTTTGTGGTTTATCCACATACGCACGTACATTACCCTCAGCATCTGCATCCGCAATGATTCTTCCAATAGGTCCTTTACCATCAACTGTTACTGTTAATTTTTGTTCACCTTTAAGCATCGAACCCATTAATAAAGTTGCTGTCATTGTTCTGCCCATAGCAGCTGAAGCTGTTGGCCAAGTATAATGACGTGTTTGTGCTTCTTGCACTGATTCAGTTGTTAGCGCAGCGTACGCACGTATTTCTCCATCGAAAGCTAGTGATTTAACGATATAATCATGTGTCATCCTTATAAACTCCTTTAGTACATTTATTTTTATATTGATATTATTTATACTTTAATCTTTCAATTATTTCTATATTTTCCCTTTAAGGATACTTATTCTACACTTGTTTAATAAGAATATGAAGTAACTTGCTTTCAACTCTAATATTGTCTCTTTGACGATCACTACATATTAAAAAATCTCCTTTGACTAAGGGGAATTGCCTTACTCAAAGGAGATAATAATCCAGTTTAAACTTATCTATTGCTAGGGTTGTTTGGATCGTTTGGATTATATGGTTTGTCAATATTTGGAGATTGTTCATGACCTGTGTCTTCTTCATTATTTGAATGTCCACGATGTTGATCATTGTCTCCATTTGAACCGTCACGTAATTGATCATGTCCTGTTTGATTATCTCTATCATCTCTTTGACGATGTCTACGTTCGCGATTCATGTCATTATCTTCTTTACGATCTTCTCGCATGTCTTCTTTTCCTTCTTCTAGTTGTTCTTCGCGGATATCGTCGTAAGATTTACCATATTTACCTTCGCTATAGTCAGAATCTTCATCTTTAACAACACGAGCAGCATCATAATCTACTTCAGGTAATACACCATCATAGAATAATGAACGGATTTGTTCAGCTACTAATGTTTCTTCTGTTAACAATGTTTTAGCGATAAGTTTAAGTTCTTTTTCATGGTCTAATAAGATTTGTTTACAACGTTCATATTGTTCTTTAATAATACGTTGAACTTCTTTATCAATTTCATAAGCGATTTGACCAGAATAGTTAGGTTCACCTTGCATATCTTTACCTAAGAATACTTGTCCACCGCCGCTAGATGAGAATTGTAATGGTCCAAGTTTTTTACTCATACCATACTCAGTAACCATAGAACGTGCGATTTGAGTTGCTCTTTCGAAGTCATTTGATGCACCAGTTGATACTTCATGGAAATTGATATCTTCGGATACACGACCACCTAATAAACCACAAATTTTATCTAATAATTCAGGTTCTGTCATTAAGAAACGATCTTGTTTAGGTAACATCATTGCGTAACCACCAGCTTGTCCACGAGGAACAATTGTTACTTTATGAACAACTTCTGCTTCATCGAGTACCATACCGATAACTGTATGACCCGCTTCATGGTGAGCTACAATATTACGTTCTTTATCTGAAATGACACGTGATTTTTTAGCTGGACCAGCAATAACACGGTCTGTAGCTTCTTCGATATCACGCATGTCAATTTTGTTTTTACCTTCACGTGCAGCAATTAAAGATGCTTCATTTAATAAATTCTCTAAATCTGCCCCTGAGAAGCCAGGTGTTCTTTGTGAAATAGCTTTTAAGTCGACAGTTTCATCAAGTGGTTTGTTTTTAGAGTGTACATGAAGAATAGCCTCACGACCTTTAACATCTGGACGGCCAACTTGAATTTGTCTATCGAAACGACCAGGGCGTAGTAACGCTGGGTCTAAGATATCAGGACGGTTAGTTGCAGCAATCATGATAATACCTTCGTTTTCACCGAAACCATCCATTTCAACTAGTAATTGGTTAAGCGTTTGTTCACGTTCATCGTGACCGCCACCAACACCTGCACCACGTTGACGTCCTACTGCATCAATTTCATCGATAAAGATAATACATGGTGCATTCTTTTTCGCATTTTCGAATAAGTCACGCACACGGCTTGCACCGACACCAACGAACATTTCAACAAAGTCTGAACCACTGATTGAGAAGAATGGTGCACCCGCTTCACCAGCTACGGCACGTGCTAGTAATGTTTTACCTGTACCAGGAGGGCCTACAAGTAATACACCTTTAGGTATTCTTGAACCCATTTGTTTGAATTTCTTATTATCTTTTAAGAAATCTACTATTTCAATTAATTCTTGTTTTTCTTCATCTGCACCAGCGACATCTGAGAATCGTACACGACGTTTTTGGTTATCGTACATTTTAGCTTTGGATTTACCAAAGTTCATCATACGACCGCCACCGCCGCCGCCTTGTGCTTGGCTAAGGAAGAAAATGAATAGGAAAGCAATAATTAATACAGGAATTAATGTTGTCAACATACTTACGAAGACACTTTGTTTCTCTTCTTCTTTAACTTTAAAATCTAGTCCTTTTTGGCTTTTTGCTTCATTTGTAATTTTTTGTAAGTCTTTTTCGTTATTGTATAAAATCGTTGAAGAGTAATCTTCATCATTTTTTGTTTTACCACTTACCAAGTACACATTTTGCTCAGGTTGGATTTCTAAGGTCTTTAAATCACCTTTATCCAATTTCTCTACAAACTGTGAATAGGAAAGTTGTTTCGGTGTATTGCCATTCCCATTTATGTAAGAAAATACGCCGAATATAATAACGCCAATAATTGCGATAACAAGCACATTGCGAAAAGCTTTTTGCATGCGTCATTTCCTCCTATTTCTATAATAAAGCTAACAAAAATTGTAACACAACACTTCTCTTAAAGGCTAGCATTTCAACTTTTGTAATACTTTTCAAAATCCTTGTGTTATCAAACTTTTTAAAACTTAAATTCTCTAAAAAACGATAAGTTTTTAAAATGTGTTTAAGCATATAAAATGAGTCTACACTAATTCATTTATTAAGTATAGTTATTATATCTTAAACACGATTTAATTATATTAACATCTAAATGAATTTCACTTATTTGTTATAAATTTCTGGTTTTAATGTGCCGATATAAGGTAAATTCCGATAATGTTCAGCGTAATCCAATCCATAACCTACAACAAATTCATCAGGAATTTTCTTACCAACATATTTAGCTTCAATATCAGCCTTACGACGATTTGGTTTATCCAGTAATGTAACAATTTCAAGTGAATTAACTTTACGTGATTGCAATAATTCAGTAATTGATTTCAATGTTGTACCTGTTTCTAAAATATCTTCAATGATTAGGACGTCTTTATTTTCAATAGATGAACCTAAATCTTTTAAGATTTGAACTTCACCAGTTGATTCAGTTCCGCCATGATAGCTTGAAACATCCATAAAATCAATTGCTAAATGTGTGTCGATGCGTTTAATTAGGTCTGCCATAAACATAACAGAACCTTTTAGAATACCCACGCATACAAGTGGTTTATCTTTATAATCTTTAGTTAATTGTTCTCCTAAATCTTTACAAATATTTTGTATATCTTCTTCAGTTAACAATATTTCTTTTAAATCGTCTTTCATTCGTTATTCATCTCCAATTTTTTTGATTTCTATATGTTGATTATATGCTTTAGCAATATATAAATTACCTACAGCAATAATTTGATGGTATTGATCTTCAATTAATGGCATTTGCATGCGCACATCATTTGGAATTTTGTGATCTATAAACAAACGACTCACTTTTTTATGACCTTTTTGTCCATTTAGTTCGACTTTATCTCCATTGTGGCGAGTTCGTATCAATAATGGTAATTGTTGTTTAGGAATCGTCGGATGTATAACAACGAGATAATGTCCGAAACGATATGTATCTGCATCATTCACGATTTGATTATCTAATAATGACGGCTCATTTTTCGCCAATATAATAAATTTATCATATGCTATTTGAATTATCCATTTTTCAGTGAGGGATATCTCAAATTGTGCGATTTGATTACTAATCTGATGAAACCATTCATGATATTGTTTCTCTGAAAATGCCTTATTCAACTGCAGTTGTTCGAAGAGCTGATCTAACAATATCATTTTAGCTATATCATCAAGTTGATTAAATGCATTTCGTGAAAATTGTATTTGAGTTCCATTTTTATTAATTAGACAATCATTCTCTATAAAGGATTGGGCTTTTTTTCGACTCTCCTGTAATTGAATATCATGCCAACGTTTCAATTTTAGTAAATGCGTACTATCAAGATCTGCATTTTGATTAATCGCTGGTAATAGTCGATTGCGAATGTCATTCCTAACATATTTATTGTCACTGTTTGAGCTATCTTCATAATAAGGAACTTGATATTTGTGCTGATAGTCGCGTATGTCTTCTTTTGAAACTTCAAGTAATGGCCGACATATTGTGTAATGATTACGAATTGATTGAACATCTATCCCTAGAGTACTTCGTGTAGAACGTCCAGTAAATAGTCTATAGAAGATTGTTTCTAGCTGGTCATCTAAATGATGTGCTGTAAGTAATACATCTGCATCTAACCTTTTCATCATTTCGTCAAACCACTCATAACGCAATTGTCGAGCATCAGCTTGTATACTCTTCCCTTGCGCTACTACATCCGTTAAATTCAAATGCTTTACATAGCAAGTTATCTCATATTGTTTACAAAATGCTTCTATAAACGCTTCTTCCTTATGTGATGCTTCTCGTAAGCCATGATTAACATGAAGACAGGTCAATTGTTTATAAGTACGAGATGATTGTGAAAGTAAATTGTGGAAGAGTGACATACTATCTACACCTGTCGAAACAGCAATCACAATATGTTCAGTATTGTTCCATAGTGACGTATTAACTTTCAACACAAAGACCTCCTTAATAACATGAATATACCTTATTGCAATATTGCAATGTAGTCATCAAAAAAAGAGTGGAACTAAAATTCATTGTTGAATTTTAAGTTCCACCCCGCAAAAATAACATATCTTACATAAAATAAAGGGCAATTCGATAGGACGACAATTGTTTATCTTACTGTGAATGTTACCTTTGCTATTACCAATTATTATATAAGTAATATATTATAAATTAGCGTCTTGAACCTTTACCGCCACGTCTTGATTCAGTTTGTCGTTTAATAGATGTTAATTTATCTTCACTATCTTTTAAGAAATTGCTTAATTTCTTTTCAAAATCTTCACCTTTTTGTTGTGGTGATCTATTGTGATTTGATTTATGTTGTGGTCTACGAGGGCGATCTTTTGCTTTTTTTATTGAAAGGCTAATTTTACCGTCATCTGCAATAGATAAGACTTTAACTTCAACTTCGTCTCCAACTGATAGGTGATCTTCAACATTCTCAACATAGTTATCAGCCACTTCACTGATATGAACTAAGCCACTTTTCCCTTCAGGTAACTCTACGAATGCACCAAATTTTTTGATACCAGTAACTTTACCTTTTAGCTTGTTTCCTACTTCGATTGACATATTCTAAATAAATCCTCCCGATTTTGATTCGATTTTAACCTTATTATATTCCTGTTTTAATATTTTCACAATGCTATAAAACCAGATAATTCATTCTTATTTAAGAAAAACGATTATCCTTAATGTTATCAGTTGTCATTAGAGGATTTAGACTTAGAATCATCATTATTAGGCAATTTAAAAATAACTTCACCTTTATTGCTCAGGTAATAATCGTCTCTTGCTACTTTCTCTATGTAGTCTTTATTATTTAAATTACTAAGTTCTTCTTTTAATGCGATTTCCTCGTCTTGCTTTTTCTGAAACTGTTCCTCTTTATGTTTACGCTCAACTGCTGCTTTATCATTGCTTTGTTTTTGGACGACAAGCATGATGGATAGAATAATTATAATCGCTAATAATATCCCACCGAATACAGTTACTCTTCGTCTAACAACACGCATTTTCTTTTGTTGTCGTTGCCTTTTTCGATTTTTATCGGAGGTATACTGATTTCCTATTTCTTCTACCTTTTTACTCATTGCTTGTCACCTCCTTCAGTCTATTCTTCTTCAAATTGATTCTGATTAATACGTTCTTCTTTAATTAAATCGTACATACCTTTAGCATTTTCTTTAGAAGCATGTTCGCTTAAACCAGTTACTTTAACTGTAACAAGCTTTTGTCCGAAACGAATAACTAATTCATCTTCTACCTTAACATCTGTTCCAGCTTTAGCTACATTCCCATTAATGGTAATACGTCCTTGATCACTTATCTCTTTCGCTAAAGTACGACGTTTAACAAGTCGCGATACTTTTAAATATTTATCTAATCTCATGAATCTTTCTCCCCTTGTTGCAAAAAGTTTCTAAGGGTTTCTTCATCAAAATCCTTATTTTTGGTTTTATCATACAATGCCATGAAGTGGTCTGCAAATACTTTCTCAAATTTAACTCGTGGTGCTTTACCTTCTTTACTTTTAGCTGTCTGCCAAATGTCATTTAGTTCTTCTATCGATGCTGCTTTTTCATCACCAAAAATATGTGGATGACGACGAATCATCTTAGCACTTAAGCTTTCAATGATTTCTTGAATGTCCATATAGCCTTCTTTTTTGCCAATACTTGCATGTAAGAGAACTTGAAGTAAGATATCTCCTAATTCTTCTATCATGTGCCAATCATCTTCATTATCAATTGCTTCGAATAATTCAAAGCTTTCTTCCAATAGATAGCGTTTGAGGGAGGCATGAGTTTGAACACGATCCCATGGACAACCAGTTTCATCATCGACTAAGCGATCTATAATCTCTACTGCATAATCAAAGTTTCGATATAATACTTCATCATTTGTCACTTTAGGAACGTAGACACTTGTTAAATTATTAAATGCGTCTTCGTGATGATCAAGTTCAAATAGAGGTACCTCTAGTACAGAGGCGCCAGTGCTATGTGCGCCAGTCACTATTTTGACTGGAAAATCATCTGGATAATGTTCCATCAAAGTAATTTTAATATCTGCTGCAACCATAGCACTATATACCTGAGTAATAAGTGTATGTGTACGCACATTTAATAACTGTTCGGTCAATGCCGTACCATCTAACAAAGTGAAACCATCGTTAGGATCTTGGTTAATCGCTGCGAAGATATCATCAATAAAACTTTTACCACCTAGCATTTTAACATTCACGTCTTGATGATGGTCATTGTAGTCTAACAACTTGGCCGTCGTTGTTTCAGCTACACGTGGATGTCCAGGTACGGCATAGACAACATCTTGTGATTGCGCTTTTTCTATTAATACATCAACAATTTGTTGATACACAGAATCGAAATCTTCATTCTTTTCATAAATAGTATCAAAACTTTCGAATTTAAGTTCATCTTGTAATTGATTAATTACAGGATGGTCTAGTGTCCTAGTATAAACAAGCGGTTGTTGTATTAAAAAACGATATATACCGAGTGGCAACTCATCTAAACCGTAGTTTCCTAAACCAACAATTGTAATTGTATGTGTCATTAATGTCGTCCTTTCTTTATATGATAAAGCTTTTCGCCAAATGGCAAATGTTTTAATTCTTTATAACCTAAGATGTTCATATATATAACTAATATTAATAATACGGCAATGCCTATGATTGCCACAACAACTAACTCTATAAGTCCACCTATACGTCCCACTTGAGGTAATATCTGCATAATAATTTGAATGATTATCGTCATGATGACAAGCGCAGTAAACATTTTCAAAATGAATGGTTTCATTTGACTAAAGTGATACTGCTTAAGCACTTCTTTATGCAATATAATTACAAAACAAATAAGGGACAAAACAGTGCTAATACTAGCGCCAGCAATACCATAATGATGAATCAATAGGACGTTGAGTATCGCTTTCACTACTAAGCCAATAGTTACACCAATCAATATCGGACGAATGCAATTGAGTACTTGTAATAATGCAATATCCATCATTATAAGCGATACACAGATAACCGTTAACATATAGAATCCAAGTGTAAAACCTAAACTATTGGTCTTAAAGAAGACTGCATTCATCATAGGTAATAAATTAATTAATCCTATACCAGCTGCTGAACTAATTAATATAGTGATTTTAAGCGATGCATTAGCGTAACGATTCATTTTAATTTGATTTCGTTGTTCGATTGCTTCAGTTAAAAGTGGGATTAACACAAAACTAAAAGTTGTCGTAACAATTAAACCCATTTGTATAAATGAAGCACCACGATCATAAATTCCTTTTTGCATGATTGCTTCTTTAAAATGTAGGCCGTGTGATTGTAGTGTATGAACGATTGTAAAGCTATCTATAAATTGCCATAATATGACCAATAATTGGCTCAATGCAAATACAAGTGTAGCCATAAGTAAGTCTTTCCAAGGTATATTTGCTGATAAATTCTGCATCTTAAAAGAGAAAGGTTTCATAACTATTAAAAAGAGACTTGAACCTAAAAAACCAAGTGCAGAAGCTAAAATAGCAATCGTTCCTGCTTGATATATCGACCAATCTTTAATCATAAATAAACCAATGGCTACAATGATGAGACCAACACGAATGATTTGTTCAATAACCTGGGAAATAGCGGGTATATTCATACGTCTTTGACTTTGATAATAACCACGACACACACCTAATATACCAATAAATAAATAACTCAAACTTGCCATTCGTATCATAGGTGCAAGTCTTGAATCTCCCATCAATATAGCCACTGGGTGCGCTAATAATAAGAGCATTAAAAATATTACTATGCCTAACGTTTGAAATCGTATTAGCACTTTTGAAAACGAAGACGGTTGTCCATTAATACCCAGCGTTTGCGTTACCGCACTTGGAATAGCATTCATAGATAAAATCATACCTAGCGCCACAATTGGATATATTTGTTGATAAGCATACAACCCAGTATCTCCGAGAACATTTTGGTAAGGCACTCTGTAAATTGCACTTAAAATTTTAACTATGATGAGTGCAAGGGTTAGAATCACAACGCCATTGAACGCTGTGTAGTTAGAGGGTTCAATGTGTTTGAACTCGTTTGAACTCTTAGATGATAACGATTGTGTAGATTTAGATTCTGATATGCTTTTAGTTTTCATCTTCAATAACCATACTTCCTTCAAGACATCTCACAAGGAATTTCAAGTTATCTAACCATTGCTTAGACTTGGTAAGTGTTACATGCATGCGATTTTCTTTAACACCTAGTTTCATTGCACGTCCTAAAGGTTGTGTTTGTTTAAACAGTTCTTCACCGTTCATTTGTTCTGTTGCTTTCGTTGATAATGACACTTCAATTTGCTTACCTTTATCTTTAATTAAAGTTACCCCTGCATGTAGCGCATGTATTTTAATTTCAACCATTTCAAGTAAACGTTCAACTTCAACTGGATAATCATTGAATCGATCTATCAATTCGTCTTTAATATCAAATAATTGTTCTTCTGTTTCAACTTTACGTAGTTTTTTATAAATTTCAATTTTTGCTTGCTCATTTTGAATGTATTCTGCAGGTAAATAGGCATCTAAGTTGAGTTCCATTTCTACTTCTGGTGCATCTGGTTCTTCTTCTTTAATTCCACGTTTTTCATTAACCGCTTCTTCTAACATTTGTGAATACAAGTCAAAGCCAACCGAATCAATAAAGCCGTGTTGTTGTTTACCTAGTAAGTTTCCGGCACCACGAATATTTAAATCACGCATAGCAATTTTGAATCCTGAACCCAATTCAGTAAATTCTTTAATAGCTTGTAATCTTTCTTCTGCAGTTTCAGTTAGCACTTTATTCGCAGAATGTAAGAAGTATGCATAGCCAATTCGACTTGAGCGTCCTACACGACCGCGCAATTGATACAATTGGCTTAATCCAAAGCGATCTGCTTCTTCAATGATTAGAGTATTCGCGTTAGGTACATCTACACCTGTCTCAATAATCGTTGTAGTCACTAAAATATCAAATTCGCCATTAATAAAGCTTAGCATTGTTTCTTCAAGATCACGTTCTGTCATCTGACCATGTGCAACGGCAATATTAGCATCCGGCATTAACATCTGTAATTGTTCACGCTTTTCATAAATGGATTGAACTCTGTTGTATAAATAGAATACCTGTCCATCACGTGATAATTCTCGTTCTAAAGCTTCTTTAATAAAATTACTATTTTGTTCTAACACATAAGTTTGTACAGGGAAGCGATTTTCTGGAGGTGTCTCAATGACTGATAAATCCCGTACTCCTAGCATACTCATGTGTAAAGTTCTAGGAATAGGCGTTGCAGTTAACGTCAGTACGTCTACATTCGTCTTCATTGTCTTAATACGTTCTTTATGACGTACACCAAAACGTTGTTCTTCATCGACTATTAATAATCCTAAATCTTTATAATGAATATCTTTGCCTAATAATTTATGTGTTCCAACAACAATATCAACGTATCCTGATTTAAGACCTTCTTTAGTTTCTTTGACTTCTTTAGTTGAACGGAATCGACTAATCAATTCAATTTGTACTGGAAAATCCTGCATTCGTTCAATTAACGTTTCATAATGTTGTTGCGCTAAAATCGTTGTAGGTACAAGAAATGCAACTTGTTTCCCTTCCATTACTGCTTTAAAAGCTGCTCTAACAGCAACTTCTGTTTTACCATAACCTACGTCACCACATAATAGACGATCCATTGGTCGCTCGCGTTCCATATCACCTTTAATTTCGTCTATCGATTTCGCTTGGTCAGGCGTTAATTCATATGGGAAGTCCATTTCAAATGCACTTTGCTCAGCGGTATCTTCACCATATTGATAACCTACCGACATTTCACGTTCTTTATATAATGCGATTAATTCATCAGCAATATCTTCGACACTTTGTTGAACTTTAGCTTTTGTTTTCTTCCATTCTGAGCCACCAAGTTTATTTAATTTAGGCGACTTATCTTCTGAAGCAACATATTTTTGAACTTGATCCATTTGATCGACTGGTACAAAGAGTTGGTCTGTGCCTTTATATTGCAATTTAATATAATCTCGGTGAACATCTCCAACTTCTAAAGTTTCAACACCAAGATAACGCCCTACCCCATGATGTACATGTACGACGTAGTCACCAACATTAAGGTCTTGATATGACTTGATTTTTTCAGCATTAGATAAAGTTTTAGTACGTTTACGCTGTTTCTTTTGTTTTGTTTTGAACAATTCTCTCTCAGTTATAACAACAAGTTGCATATAAGGTAATTCGAAACCTTCTGAAAGACTGCCCTCTGTAACGACGACTTGGCCAGATTTAATGTCATTGTGAACATTAGTAACAGTTGGTATATGCATCTCATTCAACATCGATTGAATTCGTTCAACTTTCGTTTCAGTTTCAACTAACACCACGATATGATAGTCGTTGTGTACATAGCGTTGGAATTCAGAACGCATAATATCGTATTGCCCATAAAACTGTTGTACTGGTTTACAAGAAAACTTAATAATATGTTGTAACTGAACAGGCATAGTGGACGTAAACAAAGTGAAGTACGTCACTGGATAATCCTTCAATAACGACTCAAAACCATCATATTGCATAAATGATTGACCGATAAATCCGTTTCCACTTTCTATTAAGTTCTGAATGAAATCGTCCACTTCAGTTGTTAGCGTCTTTTCAGTTTCTTTAATGCGATTATATTCGTCAGCTACAATGATGGCGTCTTTTGCAAAATAGTCAATAAGCGTTGAAGGTTGCTCGTACATAAATGCCACCAAACGACGTAATAATTGATGATCAAAAAACGTTGTTTCAAATAACTTGAAACTTTCATATGTCTCTTTCAAATCATTACGAACAGACTTGTCAATTTTTGGTCGTGTTGCTTCATATGCGGTCTTCAATTCTGATTGTAAATGTTGAATGACATCATCTGTAATAACGTAATCACTTGCTGTTGTGATTGAAACTTCTTCAATATTGTCATTTGAACGTTGCGTCTCAACATCGAAGTCACGAATTGAATCAACTTCTGTATCAAACAATTCTATTCGAACAGGTTGACCTATGAGTGGGTAAATATCGATAATGCCTCCACGCAATGAGAACTCGCCTATATGTGATACAACACTCTCGCGACGATATCCCATATTCACTAATTTATTTAAGAATTCATCGACATCTATATCCTCGCCTACTCTAAGCGTAATTTGATGATCTTTCCATAGTTCAAATGGCGTGAGCCACTTTTTCAATCCGTTCAAAGGAACGATAAATAACCCTTTCTTATTATGAGCTAATGCAGTCAGTGTTCTTACACGTTCACTCATAAGTTGAGGGCTTTGCGTTGAAAATTCTTCAGTCATAATATCTTGTACAGGATATTTATAAACTTCAGAATGATCGATATATTGTAAAATATCAGTTTCTAATTTATCTGCTTGATATAAGTTGTTAGTGATTAACAACATTTGTTTTTGATCTTTTAGATACTTTTCAGCGATAATCGTAGCTTTCGCAGAGGGAGAGAGACCAGTAACAAGAATGTTTTGATGACCGAATACATCATCGAGTTCCTGGAAACGTTTATCATTTTGAATATAGTCTGAAATGATAGGTCTCAATTGACTTCTCCATTATATTGATTCATTACATGGTCGAAGCGTGAACTTTCAATAAAAGCTTCCACAGCGTGTGCTGAATGTTCAATCACTTTATCCATAGTAATCATCTCTTCTTTTGAAAATTTCTGTAATACATAATCAGGTACTGACATACCATTCGTCGGTCTCCCTACGCCAATACGAATTCGTTTAAATTGATCTGTACCTAAATGTTTAATGATAGACTTCATACCATTATGTCCTCCAGCGCTACCTTTTTGACGCAAGCGGATTTGACCTTGAGATAAATCTAAATCATCATACAAGACGATTAAATCTTCCACTTCAACATTATAGTAATCCATTAATGGCCCTACTGCTTCACCAGAAAGATTCATCATAGTCATTGGTTCAATAAATAGAACCTTGTCACCATTTAAACGTTCAATAGTATAAGCACCTTTAAATTTTTGTTTATCTAATGAGAAATTATGTTTCTTCAAAATGTAATCAATGACTTCAAAACCGATATTGTGTCTTGTTAACTCAAATCGCTTGCCTATATTCCCAAGACCCACAATACATTTCATACGATGTTACCTCCATTGTGATTCATTTATAACGACTAACTGAATAGAATTGTGCATATATCAATTATTCATTATTTTATAACATTCCCTATAATAACACAAAAAGGGAGTAGAACAGAATTCATTAAGAATTCATGTTCCACTCCCATAAAGATAACAATCAACGAATTATTCTTCGTCTTTATTTTCTTCTTCGCTATCTTCTTCTTTTTCTTCACCAACTACTTCAGGTTCTTCAGTTGCTGCTTCACCTTCCATAGCTTCAACTTCTTCTTCAGTAGGTTCATCAGTTGGAGGAACTACTGTTACAACAGATTCTTCTGGGTCGTTTTCAATTGTGAAATCGCCAGAAACTTTAATATCTGAAACTGAGTAGCTGTCATTAACTTCTAATTCAGTAATGTCAACTTCAATTGATTCAGGGATATTTTCTGGAGTTGCTGTAACTTGTAAGTCGAATAATGGTTGTTCAACTACGCCACCTTCTTTAGCACCAGCAGCTTCACCTACTAAGTGAACTGGTACATCAACAGTACGTTCTTCAGTCATGTTGATTGCTAAGAAGTCGATGTGTGTAATTTGGTTTTTAAGTGGGTCGAATTGATAATCTGACACCATAACTTTGATTGATTTAGAACCAACGCCTAAATCGATAACACCGTTACGTCCTACTTCACGGATAACTTTGATGAATTCAACTTCATCAACTTTAACTGAAGTATTTTTAGTACCATAACCATAAACTACTGCAGGTACTTTACCTGTATTACGTAATTTTTTAAGGTCAGAACGTGTTTGTTTACCTTGACGGATGATTGACTTTAATGAAGCCATTCGTATTTCCACCTTTCATTTTCAAGTCTAGATACTTATTATCGTGAGAATATAAAGTTCTGGACTTCCCTTCACTTACCCATCAACTTTATAAGTTGCTTGCAAGTGTTTATTAGTTCGTAAAACCACGAACGAATGTATTATACACGGTTGAAATGTATAAGTCAAACGCAATTGTAAACTTTAGTCAAATAATACACTTACTGATTCACGTTCATATACTCGAATAATTGCTTGAGCAAGTAATCCAGCTACTGATAATTCTTTAGTGTTTGATGGTTTACGTGTGTCATCTAATAAGATTGAATTTGTAACGATTAATTCTTTAATTGCTGAATTCTCGATACGCTCCTTAGCAGGACCTGATAAAACTGGGTGTGTACAACAAGCATACACATCTTTAGCACCTTTATCTTTTAAAGCTTGCGCAGCTAAAGTGATTGTTCCTGCTGTATCAATAATGTCATCAATAATAATCGCAGTGCGTCCTTCAATTTCACCAACAATATTCATTACTTCTGCTACGTTTGGTTTAGGACGTCGTTTATCAATAATTGCAATCGGAGTTTTTAAAATGTCAGCAAGTTTACGTGCGCGTGTAACGCCACCGTGGTCCGGTGATACTACGACACATTCTTCTGGGTCAATGTTAGGGTCATTCTCAAAATGTTGACCAATGATTGGTACACCCATTAAATGGTCAATTGGAATATCAAAGAATCCTTGAATTTGTGGTGCATGTAAATCTAATGCAATCATGCGATTAGCGCCAGCTGTTTCAATTAAGTTAGCTACTAACTTAGCTGTAATAGGTTCACGGCTACGTGCTTTTCTATCTTGACGTGCATAGCCATAATATGGAACCACAATATTGATATTAGCTGCTGATGCACGCTTACAAGCATCAATCATAATCAATAACTCCATCAAGTGTAAATTAACCGGATTTGAAGTTGGTTGGATAATGAAAACATCACATCCACGAATACTTTCTTCAATATTGATTTGAATTTCTCCATCGCTAAAGCGTTTAACAGAACATTTCCCTAATTCAATCCCTACTCGATCAGCTACCTCTTGTGCTAATGGCTCATTTCCTTTTAAAGAGAAAATCTTTAAAGATGAATTCTTGTATTCATTATTTAACATTTATAGTCCTCCAATTTTTAACTTAGACACTTTCATTATATAAAAAATTAATCGCTTTTACTATGTTCAACAAAAAATTGTGGAAAAGAGATACCAAATTTTATCAAAAAATTATTTTTTGAGATATCCTTCTTTTGTGATTTGACGGGCACGCGCAAGGGCTAAACTTTCATTAGGGACGTTGTCGGTAATTGTTGAACCTGCAGCGATTAACACACCGTCACCAACAGTTACAGGTGCCACTAAGTTAGTATTACATCCAATAAATGCATCTTTACCTACAACCGTTTTAAATTTATTAACACCATCATAATTAACTGTGATAGAACCACAACCAATGTTTGTACGTTCACCGATTTCAGCATCTCCAATATAACTTAAGTGAGATACTTTAGCCCCATCTTTGAGATCTGCTTTTTTCACTTCTACAAAGTTACCCACTTTAACATCTGAACCTAAGTTTGAACCAGGTCTTAGTTGCGCGAATGGTCCAACTTTTGTTTTATCACCAACGATTGAATCATTAATAACTGATTGTTTAATGTCAACTTGTGAGCCAATATGACTATTGTTGATTTCAGAGTATTGACCGATGACAGCTTCTTCTCCTATTACTGTTTCACCATTAATACGCACACCAGGTTCAATAATTGTATCCATACCTATTTTGACATCTGGTCCAATAAATGTAGTTGTAGGGTCGATAATAGTTACACCATTTCTCATATGCTCAATGTTAATACGTTGTTGCAACGCCTTTTCCGCATTACTTAACATGACACGATCATTTACACCCATAATCTCATTAAAATCGTCTGTGTGATAAACTTCAGCGACGCCATTTTCAGCTAAGATTAAGCTGATCACATCTGGCAAGTAGTATTCACCTTGAGCATTATCATTTTTAACTTCTTCTAATTTAGAGAAAAGAACTCGATTATCGAACGCAAAAATTCCAGAACTAATTTCAGTTAATGCTTTTTGTGCTTCTGACGCGTCTTTTTCTTCGACAATACGTTGTAGTCTACGTTGTTCATCGCGAACAATTCGCCCATAACCAAACGGAATCTGAGCAGTTGCTGATAATACTGTCGCTTGCGCATGAGTACTTTCATGATGCTCAATTAACTTTTGTAACGTATGAGCTGTAATGAGTGGTGTATCTCCACAAACAACTAAAGTTGTACCTTCCACTTCTTTCAAATGTTCGTTAGCCATCTTTACAGCATGTGCTGTTCCCAATTGTTCTTCTTGATAGCTATATAACGATTGGTTCCCCAATGTTTCTTTAACGTCTTCAGCGCCATGACCTACAATTGTCACGATTTGGTTAACACCAGCATTCTTAACATTTGTTAACACATGTTCTACCATTGATTTTCCAGCAACTTTATGTAGCACTTTATATTTATTTGATTTCATTCTAGTACCTTTTCCAGCTGCTAATATTACCGCATTTCTTTGCATGAGTGATAACCCTCCAATAAATTTACACTTCTAATTTATTATAATTTAACTCAAGTTCGAGTTTCAAGATTTAGAAGATTTTATAATTTAGTCTATTTAAATTTTCAAAATATGTATTCATTAGTAGAATGCTTTATACCACACTTGATATTTAAAAAGCAGGTTCAACAAATTTAAATGCTGAACCTGCCATAATGTATGATTTATTTAAGCTTCGTCTGAATCTTCTGATGAAGCATTTTTATCTGGAATAACTTCATCTGTTTCGTCATATACTTTCATAACGGCATCTTGAATTTCTTGTCTCATATCAGAGTTGATTGGATGCGCGATATCACGGAATTCACCATCTGGTGTACGTTTACTTGGCATAGCAACGAAAAGACCTGAGTTCCCTTCAATTACACGTAAATCGTGAATAACAAAAGCTTCGTCTAATGTAATTGAAACAAGTGCTTTCATTCTGCCATCTGTTTGTATTTTTCTAAGTCTAACATCTGTCACTTTCATGTAGTGAGCCCCCCTAGTATATATATCTTTGTTTGTTAGAAGCTTGACAATTCTTTAATCAAGGAAATTATATTCCTTTTACTTTACCTACAACTTCAATTTCAACTTTAACGTCTTTCGGTAATCGTGCAACTTCAACACAACTACGCGCTGGTTGATGTTCACTGAAATAACTACCATAGACTTCATTTATTTGTTGAAATTCATTCATGTCGGAGATAAAAATGGTTGCTTTCACAACTGAGTTTAAATCCGAACCAGCTTCTTCAAGTACGACAGACAAATTGTCTAGCACTTGTTTTGTTTGCTCTTTCACATCATCACTGACAATATTCCCTTCAGTATCTAATGGGATTTGTCCAGATGTGAATACTAAATTATTCACAACCATAGCGTGTGAGTATGGTCCTAAAGCTTCTGGTGCTTTGTTAGTGTTAATTGTTTTCATGATGTAATAAACTCCTTTTAAGAAAATTTAGACAAACTATTGCCAGGTTCTACTTTAAATTCCTGATTGTATTCATCAACATCAGATAATTTAACTAAAGAAGTATAATCCTCAATCAATCTTTGTTTAACTTCTTTTGATTCTACAAGTACAGATACCCCTTTAACTTGTGCCTTAAACTCATTCATAAGATTCATGACACCGTTGATTGAACCTCCTGCTCTCATAAAATCATCCACGACAAGTACATTAGAATTTTCAGCTAATGTACGTTTAGAAAGCACCATCGTTTCGATCTTACGAGAAGAGCCAGACACGTAGTTAATCGATACAGTAGATCCCTCAGTAACTTTATTGTCTTTTCTAATTACTACTACAGGTAAATTTAATACGTTAGCTACCGCATTGGCAAGTGATATCCCTTTTGTAGCGATTGTCACAACCGCATCAAGATCTTCTTCCATATAAATGCTAGCAATTAATTTACCAACTTTATTAAGTAAAGAAGGGTTACCAACTAAATCTGATAAGAAAAGATATCCACCGGGTAATAATCGTTCTTTTTCTTGGAGTAGTTCAATAACTTCTTCAACAATTTCCGAAGCCTCTTCTTTACTCATCATTGGTTTGTAAGTTACACCACCACTCGCACCTGCAGTCGTAATAACTGTACCTAGCTTTTCTTTTTGGAAAGTATTCTTAATAATTTGAACATCTTCACTAATTGAAGACTTCGCTTGTTTAAATTTTTTCACAAAAAAAGTTAAAGGTATTAACTGATTTGGATGATTCATTAAATACTGTGTCATAAAGACGATACGTTCACTTCTTTTATACCTCATTTGTTGTTCAACCCTTCTATCCTAATAATCTTACTAAATACACTTCATTACAGCAGCCATTAACAGCATTATATATCTTTTTCGCTTGGCTTTCTTTTTGAGCAAGCCCATATACGGTTGGACCACTACCACTCATTAATGCGCCATCTGCACCACATTGCAACATATTATTTTTTATTTTTTTAATTTCAGGATGCATTGACATTGATACTGGTTCTAGACGATTCGATAAGCTTTCACATAACTGTTTATAATCACCTTCAACAATCGCCTTCTCGCACATTTCTGTATCTACATGATGTGCATCATCCAAATCTAACGCCTTGAATACATCCGCGGATGATATACCTAAATTAGGTTTCGCTAAAACTACCCAAGCTGAAGGTGGCTTTTTTAAAAAGCGTATCTTTTCACCTCTACCTTTGCATACAGCAGTTCTGTTATAGATGCAAAACGGAATGTCTGTTCCAATTTGTATTCCCAAATCACTTAGTTCATGCAAAGATTTATCCAAATTAAACAGCCGATTAATACCACGCATCGTAGCAGCTGCATCAGCTGATCCTCCTGCTAAACCGGCAGATACAGGAATATCTTTATCTATAGTAATGGTGACACCTTCATTTAAATCATAGGTTTCCATCATCAATTGTGCTGCACGATAAGCCAAATTTTTATGATCATTTGGAACATAGTTATGTTCAATATCAACAACGATTTTTTTATCTTTTCTTTTTTGGAAAGATAATCGATCGTTCAGATCAACTGTCGTCATAATCATTGCAATTTCATGATATCCATCATCTCTTTTGAAAAGTGTATCGAGCGTCAAATTTATCTTGGCTGGTGCCGTTTCATATATCATTTTTCCGCCCTCTCTTCATCTATAGTAATAAGATGATTTTAACACAAAGACTTAAAATATTTGATAGATACATGACAAATTTATGTAAAATCTTAATAAAACAATCAATTTAATCTACTAATATACGTTTTCTAATGAAATTATATTATTTTTAAGTAAAATGATTGGAAGTGATATAGAAACATTCACTGTCTCACGTTCGACGCATATCTTAATCTTCTACAAAAAAAGAGTGTTGAACTTAATAAGCCCAACACCCAATACATTTTAATTATAGAGTTGTAGTACACTAAACCACTCTATATTTATGTCTAAATTAGTGTGCAACTACTTCTTGATGATTATCTTCTTCAAATGAAACTTGTACGTTCTCTGTAAGAACATCCGTATATGTATACGAAACTCTTTCAAAATTATGCTTATCTTGGTCTAATTCAACAACGAATACTGAAGGATACGTTTCTTTTAACACACCGCAACGTTCGATTGTTTTTTTACGACCACCGTTGGCTTTTAGTACAATACGATTTCCTAAATGACAATCAATAGAATTTTTGATGTCCAAAATTGATTTTGGCATATTGCTCCACCTCGCTACAAGTTACATAATACCATATCTCGCAAGGTTATGTCAAATAAAATTTAAATTTTATCAATGTAGTAGCGCTTTGTCAACAATTTAATTTTCTAATTCTGGGAAATTTTTCTTTTCTTCATACAATCGTGCAAAATCTTGTATTGATAGCGTTTCCCCGCGTCTTTTAGGATCAATACCTGTTTGTGCAAGCCATTTTAATATACTTTCTTTATGTTTTTTTCCATCTTTAAAGAAATTCTGATAATTGTTGTTGATTGTTTTACGTCTTTGCGCAAAAGCTGCTTTAGCTAATTTAAAGAAAGTTTCTTCGTCATCCACGCTAACGAGTGGCGTCTCTCTTTGCATTAATTTAACAACAATAGAATCTACATTAGGTGGTGGCATAAAAACTGATTTAGGAACCGTTAGCACTTTACTTGTTTCTGTATAGTACTGTGTAACGATAGATAATGAACCATAAGCCTTTGTTCCTACTTGTGCATTTAAGCGTTCACCAACCTCTTTTTGCATCATAACAACATAACCATCAATCGGAATATCTTGTTGCATTAAATTCAGTAAAATTGGTGTTGTAATATAATATGGTAAATTAGCTACGACCATGATTTTGTCACAATCATTCAAATACGTTTTAACCGCCTTACCAATGTCTGCTTTCAATATATCTTCGTTAATTATCGTAACATTGTCATATGGCGCTAGTGTTTCTTTTAGTACAGGTATAAGTCGTTGATCAATTTCAAATGACATCACCTTTTTAGCTCTTTTAGCTAATTGCTCTGTTAAAGACCCCATACCGGGTCCAACTTCAATAATACCTGTGTTGTCGTCAATTTCACTCGCATCTATAATTTTATGAATGATATTCACATCTACTAAGAAATTTTGTCCTAAACTTTTTTTAAAGTTAAATCCAAACTGATCTAACAGTGCCTTAGTTCTTGAAGGTGTCGCAATATCTTTTCTCTCCACCTTTTATTCACTCTCCTTTTCCATAGATAACGCTTCGCGCACATCCGATTCAGTATAACCAAATGCATTGAGTTTCTTAAGCAGTTGCTTGCCATTTGAATGTCCGATGTGTAATTTACGACCTAGTATTTCTCTTTTACGACGTGCGTCTTTACCAATTATTAATCCTAAGTCTATGAGAACACTTTTGTCGATTGATTCTTCCGCTTCTTCAAAAGGAGAACTGACGTGCATTAATGCGTCTCTAATATCTTTTGGATGCGCATGTTCAACGCCGATTTTACCACGCTTATTTTTAGCCTTTTCTCTATCTAAGTATGCATGTTTAACACCTGAAACGTGTTCTGTAATCGTGTGACGTATTTTATCACCGGGAAAGTCAGGATCAGTTAATACGATAACACCTCTTGTTTCTTGTGCATTTTGGATGACTGCTAAAGTCTCTTTATTGATTGCACTTCCATTTGTTTCAATCGTATCACATTCAACAGCCGACTTTACTCGTTCAGTGTCATCTCTACCTTCTACTACGATAAATTCATTGATTTTCATAATAAAAATCCTAACCTTTCAAATTCATTTCACATATATTATAACTACTTATCACATAAAAAATGAGAAAGATGTCGTGTGTCATGTTTATAAAATCATACCATGACAGACACGGTTTAACATCTTTCTCAGACATATATTATTATTTTAATTTAAATAAACGTTCAGCATTTTCCGTAGTTTGACGACATACATCTTCATATGACATACCACGTAATTCTGCAATTTGTTCAGCAACTAAAGTCACACGTTCTGGTTCATTACGTTTACCTCTATATGGATGAGGTGAAAGATAAGGCGCATCTGTTTCAACTAACAATCTATCCATAGGCACATGTTTTGCGACTTCTTTAGGTTGCTTAGCATTCTTAAATGTAACTGGACCCCCTAAAGAAATATGGAAGTTCAGTTTATTAATAACTACATCTGCAATTTCAGGAGAACCACTGAAGCTATGCATAATTCCGCCTACTTCTTCAGCATGTTCTTCCATTAAGATATCTACACAATCTTGCGTAGCTTCGCGATTATGAATAATGATAGGCAAGTTCACTCTTTTAGCGAGAGCAATTTGCTTTCTAAATACGTCTTTTTGAACATCAGCTGGAGATTTATCCCAATGATAATCTAAGCCCATCTCTCCAATACCAATAACTTTAGGATGTTGTGATAATTCTTCAATCCATTGTAAACGTTCATCTGTAAAATCAATCGCATCAACAGGATGCCAACCGATAATTCCATATATAAAATCATATTGTTCAATCAGTTCCATAGCACGTTCAATTGTCGGTGTATCAAAACCAACGACAAACATGCGATCAACGCCTGCTTCTCTCGCACGAGAAATGACTTCAGTTAAATCTTCCGCATATTGTTCATCATTTAAATGGACATGTGTATCGATTAACATTTTATCTCTCCTAATTTTACAATTTATTACTATTTAATAACTGCACCATTTGGAATTGCACTTGGTAAACTAACTAATGTTAAGACACCATCTTTTTCAGCTGATAAAATCATGCCTTCTGACTTTTGACCCATTAATTTAGCAGGTTTTAAGTTAGTGACCACTGCAACTTTTTTACCGATAATATCTTCTGGACGATAAAACTTAGCGATTCCAGAAACAATTTGACGTTGCTCTAAACCTAAGTCAATTTGAATTTTTAACAATTTATCAGACTTTGGAACGTTTTCAGCATCAGTAATTGTTGCTGCTTTAATTTCAACTTTATCAAAATCTTTAATATCAATTTGCGCTTTACTTGGCTCTTCCACTTCATCTTTAGATTCTTCAGACTTTGGAGGTTGCATTGATTCTTTAATATATGCAATTTCCGCTTCAGTGTCTAAACGTGGGAAGATTGGTGTTGGCTTCTCAGTTACCATAATTGGTTGTTTTAATGCACCATATTGTTCAAGACTTTCTAATTCAAATAATTCAGGTTCATTAATATTCAGTTGTTTGAAAATTTCTTTAGGTGCATGTGTTAAGAATGGACGTAGTAACACTGCAGCATATCGAATATTTTCAACTAAATGTGCCATGACATTACCAAGCATATCTTTTTGACTATCATCCTTAGCTAATACCCATGGTGTAGTCTCATCGATATATTTATTTGTACGACTAATAAACTTCCATACAGTAGATAAAGCTACAGAGAATTGGAAACTTTCCATACTTTCATTGAAATGTTTCACAGTTTCATGTGCTAATGCTTCCATATCTTCTTCTAGTTCATGTTTAGGACCTTCATATGCAGGCAGTTCACCTTGGAAATACTTATTAATCATAGAGATTGTACGATTTACTAAGTTACCTAAGTCATTTGCTAAATCATAGTTAGTGCGCTCTACAAAAGCTTCAGGAGTGAATACTCCATCAGAGCCAAATGGTAGTTCGCGCATTAAATAATAGCGTGTTGCATCAAGACCATAGCGGTCAATTAATACGTTAGGATCTACCACATTACCTTTAGATTTACTCATTTTACCGTCTTTCATCAGAATCCAACCATGTGCAAATACTTTTTTAGGAAGCGGTAAGTCTAACGCCATTAATAAAATTGGCCAAATAATTGAGTGGAAACGTACAATTTCCTTAGCCATTAAATGCACATCTGCTGGCCAATATTTCTTGAATAATTCATCATCATCTGATAAGTATCCTAATGCAGAAATATAGTTTACTAACGCATCAATCCATACGTATACAACGTGTTTAGGATTGGATGGCACTCTGACGCCCCAGTCAAATGATGTACGTGAAACAGCTAAATCTTCTAAACCAGGTTTAATAAAGTTGTTAATCATTTCATTTTTTCTTGAAGGCGGTTGAATGAAATCTGGATTAGCATCATAAAATTCTAATAATCTATCTGTGTATTTATTAATATTAAAGAAATAGCTTTCCTCTTTAACTAACTCAACCTCATGACCTGAATCTGGGCTTTTTCCGCCAACGATTTTGCCATTTTCATATATTGGATCTACTAATTGCGATTCAGTGTAATATGTTTCATCTGGTACTGAATACCACCCTTCATACTCACCAAGGTAAATATCACCTTGTTTTAAAAGACGCTCAAAAACTTTTTCTACTACTTGTTTATGACGATCTTCTGTAGTACGAATAAAGTCATCATTAGAGATTTCTAACTTACTCCAAAGACTTTTAATACCACTGATCATTTCATCTAAATATTCTAATTCAGTTTTACCTACTTTTTGAGCTTTTTCTTGAATTTTTTGGCCATGTTCATCTGTACCAGTTAAGTAACGAACATCATAACCTTGCATACGTTTATAACGTGAAATCACATCACCAGCTACTGTTGAATATGCATGACCGATATGCAAATTACCACTCGGATAATAAATTGGGGTTGTAATATAAAATGTTTCTTTCGCCATCAATAGTCCTCCTCATCGTTTACAAAATAATAATATATACGTGTTATTTTGTTCATTATGGATTTTGATACTTAAACGCATCACGATATCCTTTTATATTAAGTTATTTCTTATTATAACTCATATCAATTTTCTAATGTCGTATCCTATTAACATTACCATAAATTCATTAATTTATGGGGTATTTCATAAGATTTTTATTGCCCATTTTCCCAGAAAAATATTTAATTAATCAACGTTTCATTGCCACATCATTGATTGACATCATGATATATGTCATAAACTTCTCCAGTCTTCATATGACGATCTTCTGCGACTAACTTAATCGCCTTTTTAGGTTTAATATTTTGTTCTGATATATAGTGTTCGACATGCTCTGAAATGGTAAGTGATTGAAACCATTGTTCAGTTTCAAGAGGCTTAGCGCCCTCAATCAATATTACAAATTCACCTTTTTGCATAATTTCATCGTTTTGAAATGCATTTATTAAGTGCTCAACTTCTTGCATCATAATTTGTTCAAACTTTTTAGTTAATTCACGACCGACTGCAACACGTCTAGTATCATCAACTTTAGAAATGGCTTTTAACGTTTCAACAACACGGAATGGTGACTCATAAATAATTAATGTGCTATCTTGAAACATTCGTTCCTGTAATACTGCTACTTTATCTTTTTCTTTTCTAGGTAAAAAGCCTAAAAATGTATACGTATAGGATGGTAGGCCACTTGCCATTAGTGCAGTTAAACCTGCATTAGGACCAGGCACGGTTTCTACATGAATGTCATAACTGTGGGCTGCAACGACCAACTCATAACCCGGATCGCTTATTAAAGGTAAACCTGCATCTGACACTAAAGCGATATTGTAACCTTCATTTAACAAGTCAATTAAATACTCAGTTTGCTGCGACTTATTATGTTCATGATATGATTTGAGAGGTGTTTGAATATCATAATGATTGCAAAGCTTTTTGGTCACTCGTGTATCTTCACAAGCTATAAAATCAGCATTTTTTAAAGTTTCAATTGCACGAAATGTAATATCACCTAGATTTCCTATAGGCGTTCCCACTAAATATAATGTCGCCATATTTAACGCTCCTCAATCATTTTTAATTTTTGTTGTCTGCTATATGTTTTAATTTCATACTCTCTTCGCATTGCTTCTGATTTTGAACTAAACATTTCTTGATAAACTAACACTACCGGACGTCTTGTTTTAGTATATTTAGCCCCTTTTCCTGCATTATGAGTCGCAATACGTGCCTCTACATTGGTAGTATAACCCGTATATAATGAATTATCTTTGCATTTAACTATATAAACATAATGTTTAGCCATAATACACCTCTTTCATTTCATCAGTATAGTCACCCTGATTGTTATAGATGTAAAATGGTGGTGCAATGGTTAATCCCTGGTTACCGTTTTTGCGTCCCTCTACTACAATCGTAACAGCCGATTTATCAATTTTACTATAAATAAAAACCACTCGTTTCGGTTCAATACTGGCTTTGCGCATCTTAGTTAAGACATCCATTAACCTTTCAGCTCGATGAACCATCATAAGTCGACCACCTTGCTTTAATAAATGACGCGCTGCCAACATACAATCCTCTAATGTACACATAATCTCATGTCTCGCAATCTTATGCGCCTCTTTTTGATGTTGATGACGTTGATTGCTTTTAAAATAAGGAGGATTACACGTGACTAACGTATATTGAGATGGTTTAAAGTTTTGGTACACATCTTTTAAATCCATGTGATGCATTAATAATCGATTCGTTAAATCGTTATATTCGAAGCTACGGCGAGCCATATCAGCCAATTGTTCTTGTATCTCGATACTCTCAATTGTTTGCGATCCTTTAGCTGATAACAAGAGTGCAATCACACCATTTCCCGCGCAAAGGTCTAATATTTTGTCATTCTTCCTCACTTCGGTAAAATGCCCTAACAATAAAGCATCTGTTGAAAATGAAAAAACATCGTCATTTTGTATAATTTTCAAATTTTCTTTAAATAAGTCATCAATACGCTCATTAGCTTTTAACATAATTTTTTCTCCTAAAAAAGAGATGTCTTTACAACACATCGTTATATTTCAAAGTGTTGAAATCCATCCCTAATCATTAGCGTACGCTTTAATCAATTTCACTTTACATTTGCGACGTACTGTCAATCCACTGGCAATATCAACTGACCAATGGTCTAACTATTTAATACATTCATACATAGTAAACAATCCTCACCATATCGGTGTTTACCAAATAATTCTCCATTACAAATATGGAATCCTTCGCTATATAATACTGCTAAGTTATCCTTACTTGGCAATGGTTTCTTAACATGTTTAATTGAACTTTTATTATCTCTTTCCTTACTCATTGACTTGTTGTCTTTTTCAATACGATTGGTAACTCTGACATCTTCAACCTCTTGTTCACTCTTAGCCATCAATGATTTTAAATTATCATTTTCAACTTGTAAGGCAACATTTTCTTCAATAAGTTGGATAGATAATGCTTTCAGTTCACTCATTTCCTGATTTAATTGATTAACATTACTTTCAAGTTTTACAATTTTTTCAAATAAGTCATTGCGATTCAAAAGTAACGTGCCTCCTTAATTAAAAGCTTCTAATTCTTCCATTTTATATTCTAACGGCTGTTCTAAACCATCGATTTTAACTTGCATTGAAATATCTAGAATATTCAACCCAATGACTTGTCCTTTGCCTTCAGGTGTCACAATTTTGTCCCCTAAATCAGGCAACTGTGCTCTTGCCTCTTCATAAAAATCATTTTCATATTTTAAACAACACATCAATCGACCACAAGCACCAGAAATTTTAGTAGGATTTAATGACAGATTTTGATCTTTAGCCATTTTAATTGAAACCGGTTCAAAATCCCCTAAAAATGTGGCACAACATAGTGAACGACCACATGGACCGATACCACCTAGTAATTTGGCTTCATCTCGAACACCGATTTGTCTTAATTCGATACGTGTCTTTAAATTTTGTGCTAAATGTTTTACGAGTTTACGAAAATCAATACGATCATCTGCTGTAAAATTAAAAATTACTTTTGATTTATCTAATGTATATTCACAATTAACTAATCGCATATCCAGTTGCTGTTCTTTAACTAAGTCTTTACATAATTGTAATGCATTAGTGGCATCTTCATCATTTTGATAATACGTTTCGATATCTTGCTCTGTAGCAACGCGTATAATTTCTTTTAAAGGTAATGTAACATCACCATCTTCAACATCTTTAGGTAGAAACTTTACACTTCCAATTTCAATGCCTCGTTTAGATTCGACAACAACCCAATCATCTACATTTACGTCTAAATCATTAGGCGCATAATATTCCAATTTCCCTGCTTTCTGAAATTGTACACCTACGATATTTGGCATTCTAACTCACACCTTTGATTACTATTTGTTCAAATACAAGCGTCGGATTAACATTTTGCATTAATTTTTTGTGCGCTTCTGTAATTTGGTCGTACATTGTTATAACTTGGTTTAGCGATAACTGATTCGCATATTTTTCTATATTACCTTTTAAATCTGTGTATGTAAAATCTCGTTCAATTCCTATTTTGGCATGCATAATATCCTCAAAAAACGCGTTAACGGCTGCTAGCGTTAGTAATTGTAACTTACGATTTTTCGCATTTTTTAATAAATCTATTATTCCAATTAATGCCATAGGTCTATTCGTTAATAATAAGTCACACCAATGTAAGATCACTTTCCTAAGTGTAACTAAATCATGTTCTTCATTTAAATCTATTGCAGTTTCTAGTTGCGTAGTATAGGTGCTTAGCATTTCAGCTACAGCTCTATTAATATCTTCATCAACTAATCTATCTATAAAGTCTTGTTTATCACTTGGTTTAAAATAAACATGCTGACAACGTGAATGAATTGTATCTAAGATTTGTTCTGGCTTCGTTGATAACAAAATGGCTATCGTATTCTCAGGTGGTTCTTCTAAAAACTTTAATATACTATTTTCCCCTTGAACAGTAAGCTTTTCAAAATCTTCAATGATATAAACTTTATGTGTTCCTTCAATAGGAAGTTGATTCATACGATGTACCAATTGCTCAATTTGCTCTTTCTTAATTGAATTTTCTTCAGAAGATACATACATGAAGTCTGGTTGGTTGAAGGTTTCAACTTTCATTTCACATTGCTGATTCCCATTACATAGAATAAGTTTTGCAAATTCCATCGCTACATGCTTCATTGATTGTGCATCATCACCTTCAAAAAGGTAGGCATGCGATAGTTTATTTGAATGATACGCATTCGCTAATTTTTGTTGTTCATCCATGCTTGCTTACTCCTTATTCAACTTTATAATATAAAAGAGGTTAGGACCAAAGCATTTAGAATTTATGCAAACTTACCGATTAGCAAAATTATATTTCAAATTTTGTCGAATCGAGTTTCTCTACAACTTAACATGTTGCAAAAAAGTTTGCTAAATCTGCCTTCAAACACCGTCTATCAGTGTTCCAGAGCATAAGCCATAATGTCCCAACCTCGAATATTGTTTATTCATCTAAGGTGTCTTAATTTCATTATTCATTACTTTTAAATGTTAAAATCTATGGAATGATTCGACTGGCATTACAAATACTGTAGCGCCTCCTACTTCCACTTCAACAGGATATGGTATGTAAGAATCTGCACTACCTCCCATTGGTGTCATTGGTGAAACAAGTTGATCTCTATTACCGCAAGTATGATCAATGACTGATAAAATATCATCTACACGGTCATCATCTACACCACATAAGAAAGTAGTGTTACCTGCTCTTAAAAATCCACCAGTAGTTGCTAATTTTGTAGCTCTAAAGTTATTTTTTACGAGTTGGTCTGAAAGTTCTTGACTATCCTGATCTTGAACGATCGCTATAATCATTTTCATCTTAAAACACCTCTTCTTGTTATTATATCATAATTATTTTAAAAAATTTAAGATTATCTCATAAGTTTCATTGACTACATCATCAATATTACGTGTCGCATCTACCACTGCAAAACGCTGAGGTGTTTCTTGAATGATTTGTCGATATCCTTCAATCACCTTCTCGTGAAATGCAATATCTTCTTTATCAAGCCGATTTTGATCTCGTTGATTTTTAAGTATTCTATCTCTACCGACTTCTGCCGTAATATCTAAATAAATGGTTAAATTTGGATAAAGACCATTTATTGCAAAATCATTTAATTGCTTCACTTCTTCAATACCTATACCCCTTGCATAACCTTGATATGCAAGAGAGCTATCAATATATCTATCACATAAGACAATTTTATTATCATTTAACGCGGGCACAACTTTTTCTACTAGGTGTTCTCTTCTAGAAGCAGCAAACAACATTGCTTCTGTACGTATGTCCATATTTTCCCCTTCTAATACTACCTTACGTATTTCTTCACCAGTTGGTACTCCTCCAGGTTCTCTAGTAGCAATCAACTGATAATCCTGAGCTAACTTTTCAGACACACGTTGCAATACAGTTGTCTTACCTGAACCTTCAGGACCCTCGAATGTTATAAACGCCGACATTTTATTCATCCTTAACTAATATTTTTTCTTGTTTTATACCTTCAACTCTATCGCCTTTTTGAAGATATTCTCGCATTAATTTTATCATATTTTGGGTTATTCTTTCCCCTTTTAAATAAACAGGGATACCCGGTGGATATGGTATGATGTGCATTGCTAATATCTTACCTATCGATTGATCAATATCAACCCATGTTACGTTACCACTATCTTGTGGGAAGTATGTACCTTCATCTAACGGTATATGTATTGATGTTGATTGTTTAGTTGACAATGGACATGGTAGATTGATTTTAGTGATTTTGTTTAATAGTGTTTCAAATGGATACTTATCGTCCTCATGCCATAACGGCAATACAAATAAAACTTGCTTGTCGTCAGCTAATTCAATGTATATACCCATTTGTTCAAACCATGTTTGTATTTCAAATCCAGAATACCCTTGATACTGAATTAATAATTTTAAAGGATCACTTACACAAATAGTAGTTAATCCAATCATATTTAGCGTATCAATAAGTTGATTTCTTTTTTCAAAAAATAGCGTACTATCGTAATCAACATAAAATTGATGTGCTAGCTCAAGACTGGCCATCACTAAATATGAAGGACTAGAAGTCTGAAAGTATCCTAGATATCGCACTATTTCATCTTTCAATGGCGCATCTTTATGAATAAACAACATAGATCCCATCGTGAGTGCGGGCAATGTCTTGTGATAAGACTGCACAACATAATCCGCGCCACTTTCAAGTGCAGACTTTGGAAAGTTTTTTAAATTAAAATGTGCACCATGTGCCTCATCAACTAATACTGGTATAGCTTCACGATGTGCTCTATCTACAAATGCTCTGATATCAAAGCATTCACCATAATAGTTTGGATAGGTTACAATAGCTAACTTCTGATTATTAAATGTCATACTTTGTGTGTCTGGACCTAAATATTGACTACTATCATTACTCTTAGTCATTGCTATTATATCAGCAGGTTGCTGTACAATATCCAATCCATGAAAGACTGATTTGTGCACATTACGACTAATCAAATAATTTCCTTTTAATTTTGAAAATGACTGTATCACTGATAAAATTCCTGAGGTTGTTCCATTAATTAAGAAATATGCGTCATAGTCCGGGTGTTTATGAATATGTTGCATACTTTTTAATATGATATCTTCAGGGTGATGTAAATCATCAAGCCCTGTGATTTCAGTCATGTCCATTTTAAAGTCCAAATTTTTTACATTACCGATTGTTCCATTTTTGTGACCAGGTACATGTAATGAAATAGCATTTTCATTAATCAATTGAGATAATTTATGAAAAATTGGAAGTTCCATATTATACACACTTTCTTAATTGTTTAGCGCACTTGCGATAAATCATCATCACCATTGCGTTGCTCAATCCACTTTGTTTTCAATAGTCCCATGACATAACAATCTTTATACTTTCCTTGAGTATAAAAATGTTCTTTTAATTCACCTTCTATAATGAAACCTGCTTTTTTATATATGTGCACTGCTTTTTCATTATTCACATCCACATATAAATAAACTTTATTCAGGTTCAAGACTAAAAAGGCATAATCAATTGCCATTTTAAATGCTTTTTTAGCATAGCCTTTATTTCCAAATTGTGAATCTATAATAATTTGAATTTCACAATTTCTATGTACAAAGTTAATTTCCACTAGTTCTACAACACCGATAGACGTGTGATCGTCTTCAATAATGAATCTTCTCTCTGATTCATCTAAAATATGCTTTTGATATAACGTTTTTAACTCACTTAATGATTCATACGGTTCTTCAAACCAGTAAGACATAATCGTGTATTCGTTATTGAGATGATGTACAAATTGTAAATCTGTTTCTTCTAACGCTCTAATTTTCATTCTTAGCACTCCTTTAATTACAGTGTAGACAAGCGATTTAACTAAGTAAAGTAACTCAATACTTTAGTTTTAAACACTTACTCTTCGTAAAGCTACTACATTTTGATTTATTGATTTCATTAAACCTTCGGTTTTGTTTTTGTGCATAAAAAAAGAGACCTTTCGGTCTCGATATCGGCTCATCGCATTCATACGATTTGCCTGGCAACGTCCTACTCTAGCGGAACGTAAATCCAACTACCATCGGCGCTAAGGAGCTTAACTTCTGTGTTCGGCATGGGAACAGGTGTGACCTCCTTGCCATTGTCACCAGACAAGAGAATGATTATACATTCAAAACTAGATAGTAAGTAAATGATTTTGCTTCGCAAAACATTGAAATAAATTGATTAAGTCTTCGATCGATTAGTATTCGTCAGCTCCACGTGTCACCACGCTTCCACCTCGAACCTATTAACCTCATCATCTTTGAGGGAT
>NZ_JBXARC010000022.1:0-37015 GCF_058807855.1 Staphylococcus sp. GW821-FHT11H10
ACAAAAAAAGAGATTAAACAACTTAAAGTTGCTTAATCTCAATATTTGGACTCATCAGTCCGATTTGACGTAGAGCCAGTAATAATCAATACTTTCCAATCTTAATCTATTTCGAACAAATTCATTCTTTCTTGATTTGTTATATCTATTACTACATAATTGTTGATAATAAATTCGTTTGTCCATCGTTCATGGATCCAATTCTCGCTACAAAAATTGAACCCACTACTGTTAAATATTTTGAGGATATTTTACAGTTAAAACTTTATAGCATCAAATATCATCGCTACAAAAATATCTAGGTAATGTTTTAACATACTTAAATATATCCTTTTCACAATTAATTAAACATATTTTTACGAATTTTTTACATAACTTTTGTTGTCTAATTTACGAATACCAATTCCGGTAAAGCCGTAAATAATTGCTAATACTGCACACAAGTAGCATGGAACTGTCCAAATAAAGAATTGATCTACTGATACTCCCAGTTGTTGCGTGTAGTATATGCCTGAAGTTCCCCATGGTATTAACGGCAACACCATCGTACTTGAATCTTCTAAAGTTCTTGATAAATTTGATTTATCTAAATTCCTACTAACAAACATGTCTTTCATTAAGACACCCACCATAATAATTACTATAGATGCTACTCCAGCTGCAAATACTAACATTAAACAGCAAATGACTGTTATTAAAATAAGTGTTCCAACTGAATGTATACCTTTAGAAACCGTTTTTAACATGACATCTAAACATCCCGATACTTCAACAATACCTGCAAATGCATACCCACAAAATATTGTCACTAGTATCTCTGTCATACTCATCATTCCACCTTGTTCTAATAGCGATGTTGCATTGGTAGAAAGATTGGATTGTCCAGTCATCGCAGGTGTAAATCCGTTAAACATAGCTTTAAAACCATCAACTATATTAAAATGATTATTTAATGTTCCAATAATAACTGCACTTAAACTTGATGCTAACATAGATGGTACAGTAGATACGTTACAAACTAAACATATGATTATGACTAATAACGGCACCCACACCCAAATATTTATATTATAGATACCATCAAGTTCATTCAGTAACTTATTAATTTGTTTCGTATTCACTGAACCTTTTGAAGTTAAACCTGCAAAGAACCAAACTATTAGTCCAATAATTGAAGCAGGTATCGTTGTCCACATCATTGATCTGATATGAGAAAAAATGTTTACCTTAGTTACTAAAGCAGCTAAGTTAGTTGTATCTGATAATGGTGACATTTTATCACCAAAGACCGCACCTGCGATAATAGCACCTGCTGCCATACCCATATCGATATTCAACTGATGCGCAATTGATATCAACGCAATACCAGCTGTTGAAGCTGATCCCCAGGCTGTCCCAGTTGCTAAACTACTAATAGCCGATATTAAAAAGGCAGAAACTAAAAAGTAATGTGGATTTAAAAACTTTAGACCGTAGTATATTAAAGCTGGAACAGTTCCAGAATACATCCAACTCCCAACTATTATACCTACAGCTAGTATAATAAATATTGCAGGCATAGCTGTCGTTAATCTTCGAGTGATCCCCTCTTCTAAATCTTTCCATTTTAAGCCTACTCGCCAAGCTATCAAAGCTGCATATGCAGATGATATGAGTAACAGTACCTGAATTGGAATATTAAATTTTATAAAGCCTAGTGTCACGACAATAACCATTACGATAATTGTAGATATTGCTTCCAAAAATGATGGCTGTCTTTTCATACACATTCCTCTTTTCCTTTTAATTAATTACCTCTTTTCATAGTTAGATGTACGTTTAATCATAAATAGAATGTTTATTAAAGATTTATTTATAGTATTTTAAATTTGTTAATTATTCTAAACCGAGTTTTTCTAAACCAAGTTCTTCTACTTTTAGACCTTCATCGAAAAAGTCACGTTCTAAAATTGTTGATGCAATCATGATAACTGCATCTATATTAGGCGTTTCAACATCAATTGCACGCCCTAAACTTGACCATAGTACAAGTCCATATGCTATATCTTCAGTTAAATAACGATTTTGTACTGAATTAGGCCCTGGTATTTGAGAAAACACAGGACTTGTATTAAATAAACGATTTAATGGTTCATCTTCGTCTTTACGTTCTAAATAACCTCTTTGAATACGTGCTTCTTTGGCTGTTAAAAGTTCAAATCCTAATTTACGGCCTAATGTTAAACGTTCCAACTCAATTGCATGTAATAATCTTACTGTGTGCTTCGTAATACCTTCTTTATAGAGGGCAAATGAATCAGCATAATCAATTCTTCCTACATTTAATAACGTTGGACCAGGATGAACCTCTGGGTTTCCGTTTTCTAAATTTGTCTTCCATAGATTTTCTTCTTTAACAAGATACGGATATATTTGACTTACCTTTTCAAAACTGTCACTAAGTTCCTTCTTATTATATGTAGAAAAGAATACTTTACGTACATTCAATGATAAATCTACGCGTGCATTTTCAAAGTCAACGCGCGTACCGTAAGTAAGTGTATTAGCTTCAGCAAACTTCGGCTCTACCTCAATATGTTTATCTTCAAGTACGTTAATAAATCGAATTGATGCCATGGCAGCTGCAATATTGAAGAAAATAAGTTGATCACTTGTTACATGCTCAGCCATAATTTCCGCATAGTATTCAATATATGATGATGGAATGATAACTTGAATTATCTCAGCATCTTTCAATACATATTCAATGTCATCACTTATTTCTGTAAATGGTACAAATGATTCTGCACCTTCATTATTAAAATCAAATCCACCCTTTTCTAATGCGTTATTAAATTTTTTAATGGATGAATTTCGACAATACAATTTCACATCATGTCCTTGATTTACCATATCTACTGCCGCTGTAACTGCACCATTACCTGATCCTACTACCGCTATTTTCATAGTTATAACTTCCTTTCTTAATCAAATAAGCGTCTCTGCTTTTTCATTTAAAAATAAAGGGAGCAGGTTAGAAATCTAATAAATGTAAATAGATTTCTTAATATCCTTAAATACAACCATTTATTAAAATAATCATATTTAAGTCCCGCTCCCGGGCAAAGTTGGCTAGAATAAATATAAATCTTAAATCAACATTATTTCTATTCAGTCAGCTAATGCCATATCCTAATAATGACTTATACTAGTATCATTAATAGTCAATTTTTATACAACGCTAAACTATATCCTATTTTACAAAAATTAAACACAACTCAATTATTTATATTAATTTTAAAATTAACTAATCTTTTTTAAGTAACTTTGTTATATTAATTATGAAACATAACTTTTTTAATTGAGAGGAGTATTATTATGTCGGATTATTATGAGCAATCACAAGACTCTACGGTAAAGAGAGATAATGAAGATGATGCCCGATTAATGTCTATGTTGATCTTCCTATTGGGGTTCTTCACTTCTGTAATAGGTCCAATTATTATTTGGGCTATCAAGCGCAATGAATCACGATTAGTTGATAAAGCTGGAAAGAACTACTTCAACATGCTTATTTCTTATTTAATTTGGAACTTTGTTGTTGGTATATGTATGGTACCTGTATTTTTCATATATGTAGTTAATAATGAAGCAGCGATCATTATCGCTACAATATTACTATTTGTTCTTTCATTACTATTAATTGTACTTTCTATCCTATATGTAGTTTTTCATATCGTTGCATGCGTTAAATATTTTGGTGGAAAAGAATATGTAGTGCCTTTATCAATTCGTTTCTTCAAATAAGTTGTACAGCATCTAATATTACAAAGGGTTGTAATAATAATCATTTGTTAACACTAACTAAATATAAGATTAATGTAGTATTCATGCATAATTCAAGCTATATTACAGTACGTAACCTTGAACTACTCTTTATTACGGAGTTGTTCAAGGTTTTTGTATTTCATTTACGAAACCGTAACATTGCACACAGTGCTAATAGAATCTGATAAAGTATGACTTGTCGTTGGGAGCGGCAAAAAATACAAATTCGAAGTCTATTCAACATATCGCTATTTTTAACCTATTGTTGAATACAAATTTTGGGAGGACTTTTTACTATGAAAAAAATTATTACAATTTCAACTTTAACAGCAGGCATTGGTGTATCATCATTAGGATTAAATGCTAACCATGCAGATGCTGCAGAATATAATCACAATCCAGCACCACAACATAATCAATTCGGACAACAAGGTCCACATGGTCAAAATATGCAATTTAGCCATCAACAAGGACAAGGTTATCAACAACCTCAATTTAAACAACAATCTTTTAACTATAATCAAAGCACTACAACTTCAACAACATCAGATGGAAGTTCGTCATCTAGTAGTTCTTCTACAACTACTTCTTCTTCAACTCAAACTACATCTTCTACATCAGGTAATTTATACACAGCCGGCCAATGTACTTGGTATGTATATGACAGAGTTGGTGGTAAAATCGGTAGTACTTGGGGAAATGCTAATAACTGGGCGAGTGCAGCATCAGCAGCTGGGTACACTGTAAATAATACTCCAGAAAAAGGTTCAATTCTTCAAACATCTGAAGGTTCTTATGGACATGTTGCGTATGTAGAAAGTGTTGGTAGCAATGGTTCAGTAACTGTTTCTGAAATGAATTATTCTGGTGGACCATATGTGAAAGATACACGTACAATTTCAGCTAGCCAAGCTAGTTCTTATAACTACATCCATTTGTCATAATTTTAAATAAAGCTTAAATGATGCTAATCAGAAATATAGAATAACATTAAACTATAGAGCTACATTGTAAATTCGCATAAGCTGACTGGGCTGTGAAGTCGCTTTTAACCAAGCTTTTTCAGTTCAAATCACCCTTGAAGAGCTAAGACATGGAATTCAAAAAAATTCTGTTCTGGCTCTTTTTTTAAGTTTTACAAATTGAATTAAAAGTAACGCTTTGAGAGAATAAGCATATTAGTCTTTATTTTATAAGGAGTGTGAAGGTATGCAATGGCTTAAAGTCATCTTAGCTGGCCTAATTGAAGTTATTTGGGTAATCGGATTAAATAATGCCCATAACTTTGTAACTTGGTTATTTACATTAGTTTTTATTGCACTAAGCTTCTACTTGATGATTTCCGCCTCTAAACAACTTCCAGTCGGTACAGTTTATGCAGTATTTGTGGGAATAGGAGCTGCTGGTACAGTTATTGCAGATATGCTTTTCTTTGGAGAACCATTTACAATAATGAAAGTTGTATTACTGCTTCTGTTACTAGTTGGTATTATTGGACTTAAACTGTCAACGAATGACTCACCTAAGGGAGGAATGTAATATGTCATGGCTATATTTACTCATTGCAGGATTATTAGAGGTACTTGGCGTCATATGGTTAAACCAATATGCACGCTCAAAACAAAAATTTTATATTGTTTTAATGGCAATTACGTTTATTTTTAGTTTTAGTTTTTTAAAATTAGCTATGACAACAATTCCAATGGGAACAGCATATGCTATATGGACTGGTATTGGCACAGCCGGAGGAGCTATTGTAGGTATGTTATTTTACAAAGAATCAACACATTTTAGCCGTATCATTTTTATTTTCTTGATACTCTTCTCTGTAATCGGTCTTAAAATGATCTAATAAAATTGTATGAATTACATTTGTATACGTTTTCTCCTTTTATTATACTTAAAGAGAGATTATTGATAAGGAGTGAGCTTAATGGAAAAAGTTTATATAGCAGGTGCAATTCCAGAAGTAGGATTAAATTTACTTAAAGAACACTTTGAAGTAGAAATGTATGAAGGTGAAGGCATTATTGATAAAGCAACACTTATGGAAGGTGTCAAAGATGCTTCTGCGCTTATAAGCATTCTATCTACGAATGTTGATCAGGAAGTGATTGATAGTGCAAGTAACCTTAAAATCATTGCAAACTATGGTGCTGGCTTTAATAATGTGGATGTTAAATATGCACGTGAAAAAGATATTGATGTAACAAATACACCTAAAGCATCAACAGCCTCAACTGCTGAATTAACTTTCGGACTCGTTTTAGCAGTTGCGCGTCGCATAGTCGAAGGAGATAAATTATCTCGAACACAAGGTTTTGATGGATGGGCACCTTTATTCTTTAGAGGTCGTGAAGTGTCTGGCAAAACGATTGGCATAATCGGTTTAGGTGAAATTGGTAGTGCAGTAGCTAAGCGTGCTAAAGCTTTTGATATGGATATCTTATATACTGGTCCTCACCAAAAGAAAGAAAAAGAACGTGAAATTGGTGCAAAATATGTAGATCTAAATACCTTACTTGAAAATGCTGACTTCATCACAATCAATGCTGCTTATAATCCTGATTTACATCACATGATTGATACCGAACAATTTAAACTGATGAAATCTACAGCCTATTTAATTAATGCTGGTCGCGGTCCAATAGTTAATGAAGAAGCTTTAGTAAAAGCTTTAGAAGACAAACAAATTGAAGGTGCTGCATTAGATGTATATGAATTTGAACCTGAAATTACAGAAGGTTTGAAATCACTAGATAATGTAGTTATCACACCTCATATTGGTAACGCAACATATGAAGCAAGAGATATGATGTCTAAAATCGTCGCAAATGATACGATTAAAAAGTTAAATGGTGAAACTCCACAATTTATAGTTAATAAATAATTTATAATGTAAAAAAGACGGAAACTGAAACAGACTATTAAGCATATTAATCATTAACTTATATGCTTAATTAGTCTTCAGTATCCGTCTTATTTTATTTATGCTTCGCTTTATACAGGAATTTAGTTTGTCCGCTTAACAAACGGTTTGGTGTTCTTTTCATTACACCATTGCGTAGTGAGATAACTAATTTGTTGTCTTTTTGCGCTATTTTACCAATTTTTCTTGAGCGTTTGATAACTTTTGCAGTATGTTTAACTCTTAATTTATCATAACGTTTTAATGCTTTTTCTATATCATATTCTGCTAAACAATTAACTAGTACAATCGCATCTTCCATAGCTTGTCCAGCACCTTGACCCATATTAGGCGTCGTTGCATGCGCTGCGTCCCCTAACAATAGAATACGTTGATTTACAAATGATTTGAGTGGTTTCATATCATATAAATCATGCTTCTGAATACCTGTTTCACTTTGCTTATCTAAAATTTGACGTACTGGTTCAGGATAATTATTAAAATATGCTTGTAGATGTGGTTTTTCAAACGTTTGATATTTGGGATCCTTTTCAGACGCATTAATTGTAATAAACCAATAAGCTTGGTTGTTAATAAGTGGCACTATCCCTACTCGACCTCGTTTACCCCAATATTCACTAGCGATATCAATGTTATGTAGATCAGCATCATCCACTAAGCCACGAAAACACGTATACCCTTGATAAAGTATCTTCGCATTCTGATGAATAGCTTGTCTGACAACAGAATGAAGTCCGTCCGATCCTATACATAAATCAAAACTTTGACTTGCATGATTAGAAAAGTGAACCATCGTATGTTGTTCGACGTTCTCAACCTTAATAACATCATGGTCAGTATAAATGCATTGAGGATTAACATAAGATTGTATCAATTCAATCAAAGTTTGTCGCGCTAATGTTACATTCAACGTAGCCTCTTTTAATTTTACTGCAGACAAAATATTTCCTTTATCATCTAGTACATTCATTGCAGATAAGTTCTGGCCAGCATTTTTAATTCCTTTAGCTAGGTCATGTTTACCTAATTTCTTGATAACATTATCACCAATTCCTATACCTGCACCAACCTCACTTATATTTGATTGTCTTTCAAATATAGAAACGTCATGTCCTTTTTCTAAAAGAAGTGCGCCAGCAGTTAAACCACCTATACCTGCACCTATTATTGCAATTTTCATTTATTTACACCTCAATATTAAATTCACCTAAATTTTATCTTAACAGTATGTTGCAGTTGCAATTAAGATTGTATACACTCTATTAGCCATTCAATTTAGGAGGCATAGAAGTTCTTACGTACATCATCTTTTTTTATACCAAATTGGTCATAATATGCCTGCATATACTTTGCAATTTTATCTGCCCACAAAATATCGCTTGCATACTGATGTTGGCCCGGACTTTTAGGATTCCACCTCATTTGATACAGCGTAATTTGATCATTATCAAAATAATTCGTTCTAATAAATTTAGCTCCACCAAGTATCGCTTTGCGTGGTGAAGTCCATGATGCCTCCTTAGCGTAACTCTTACCTGTATGAATAGCATTTTCATCGAAAGCACCGACACCAAAAAAGTTGTAATAACGATTGTTACCTTCTTTAATACCACTGGCAAGTTTAGAGTTACCATTAGCAGTCTCCACACGTGCATGGCTTATTAAATAAATAATATTGACTTGATATTTATCTTGAGCCTCTATAAAAGCATCAGCTTGATTTTCAAGAATACCATTCCCTCGTAACATCTTTTTAACTTCTTGTTTTGACATAGGAACTTGTTGTGAAATATCCATGTATTTAAACTTATTATCGTCTCGTGTAATGCGCATTGCCCTCTCTATTTCTCGGCTATTTGCATTCACAAACTCACCATCTCTGTCTACTGTATTCAATACACTCGAATCTGTTTGTTTCTGAATTGCTTCTTGAAAGCTATAGTTGCGATCATTGTCCAACAGTTCTGAGTGATTAATTATTAATAATACTATGAAGACAATGATAATAATAAGCAACAGTATGAATGGTAAACACATTTGATTTAATTGCTTCATGTAGATGACAATCCTTTATAGCTATTTAAGATAAATAAAAATAAGTAATTATAATAACAATTAAGACTATAGCAAATGATATGTTGATGACTATCTTCATGCCAGTTCGATCTCGAAAAAGCACGTTAAATATAACTAAACTAATTGCTAATGACACAGCGAACATTGAAATCGCTAACACCATTTGCATCATAATTAAAAAAATAATTCCTAAAACAATAAAAACGTTAGAAATAACTGTCATAATTTTAATCGCATTTGGATGAATTGTTCTCACCCCTTTTTTAGTAATAATATATACTACACCTTACCATAATTCATGTAGAAAGTACGTATAAATCTTATTAAATAATGAAAGAAAGGAGCGAGACAGAATTCAATTTGAATTCATTATCCCACCCCTTAGGATGACTTGAACTAAGTAAGTTTAGAATAAGTGCCTTCTCAATTCAGTCATCTACTGCATATTTACTTTATAGCCCTAGATTATTTAACTTGTACCAATCTCTTTATACAATAATGTATTATTTATCTTCTCTAGACATCCCTTTAAGTAAATTAAGTATATAAGTTAAGCTGCGATTCATATCATCGTCTTTGAGTACGCCCATTAGACTACGAATACTTGTTTTAGCATTAGGATTAGCTTGATTTGCAACGTGCAATCCTTTATTTAATTTATTTAAGAATTGACTTAACTCTTGAACATTAAGCTCACCTAACATAAAGACCATTGGTGCTAAATTTGTAATTAGACCCGCATATAAATCTTTGTTAAGTTCTGTCATAAATTTATTGATAATAACTTGACGTCCTCTAATGCCACCGTTCATTAAATCAAGAATTTTAGCTTCATCTAATGCTTTTACTAAACGTATTGCTTTTAAAATACTATCTTTATTTTCTGCAATAGCATCTGTTACTTCATTGATACTCTCGATTTTAATTTGTTCTTCTGATTTCTCTAAACGTTTAATTTTAGTTATTCTTTCAGCCATTATTTATCCACCACATTTCCTGGGAAAACATAGTCAGGACGTTCCCATTTTTTCTGTACTTGGACACTATACTGCGGGTTACGTTGTTTATCGACACGGAAGTTTGTTGGATTTAATGGTGATTTACCTTTACGAGTCAATACTTCCATACGACAACTTGTTCGTTTATAAGATGGTGTATCTGTATATTTATCTACATCACTATTAGTTAATTTATTGATAGCGCCTAAATCACCATTTGACATAGCATCATTATTTAAAGGAATATAAATTTCTCTGCCTTTAACTCGATCAGTTACTGTTGCAATTAATGTTGCTTCACCCGTTTCTGAAATCAATCGTAATTCTGCGCCTTCATGAATATCACGATCTTTAGCTAGCTCTGGAGAAATTTCTACAAACGCATTTGGCACTTTATACTTAATCATTTCAGTTTGATAAGTCATATTACCTTCATGGAAATGCTCTAGTAAACGACCGTTATTTACATGTAGATCATAAACTTCATCTTCTTTAAAGAAATTGTCAAATGTTAATGGGAATAACTTAGCACGACCATTTTCAAAGTTAAAGCCATCCATATATAATGTTGGTTGGTCTGTACCATCTGGTGCTACAGGCCATTGAAGACTATTGAAACCTTGTAATCGTTCATAATTTACACCTGAATATGATGGTGTTAATCCTGCAATTTCATCCATGATTTCACTTGGATGTTTGTAATTCCAATCAGCGCCCATGCGTTGTGCGATTAATTGGAAGATTTCCCAGTCTGGTTTAGAATCGCCTAGCGGTTGTAATGCTTTATTAATACGTTGAATTCGGCGTTCTGTATTCGTGAATGTACCATCTTTTTCTAATGATGGACTAGCTGGTAAGACGACATCTGCATATGTTGCTGTGAAAGTTAGGAACTCATCTTGAACAACTAAGAAGTCTACTTTTTCTAGAGCAGATTGAACAAAATTAATATTAGAATCAACAATACCTGTATCTTCACCATATAAGTATAATGACTGAATATCTCCATTATGGATACCTTCCATCATTTGGTGATTATCGCGTCCAGGTGTTGGATTTAATTCTACACCATATTCTTTTTCAAATTTTGCTCTCACTTCATCATCAGCTACTTTTTGATAACCTGGGAATTGATCTGGCATACTTCCCATATCACTTGCACCTTGTACGTTATTGTGACCACGTAATGGATAAGCACCTGAACCTGGTTTTCTATAGTTACCTGTCACAAGCAATAAGTTAGAGATAGCTGTACTTGTATCACTACCAATATCTTGTTGTGTAACACCCATTGCCCAACAAATTGACATTGATTCAGCTTTTGCAGCTTCTTCTGCAAAACTAATGATTTGTTCTTTAGGAATACCTGTTGTTTCTTCTGCAAAATCCATAGTGAACAATTCTAATGATTTATAGTAATCTTCATAATTATCGACCCAATCATTCAAGAAAGCTTTATCGTGTAAATCGTTGTCAATGATATATTTAGTAGCTGCACCTAACCAAACTAAATCTGTTCCTGGCTTAGGTTGATAAAATGCATCTGCACGCGCAGCCATTTCATGTTTTCTAATATCGAATACATGCATCTTTTGTCCGAATAATTTCTGTGCACGTTTCATTCTAGATGCAATAACTGGATGCGCTTCAGCTGTATTTGTACCGATTAGAACAGTCATAGCAGCTCTCTCAAGGTCTTCAATTGAACCAGAGTCACCACCGTGACCTACAGTTCTGAATAGTCCTTTCGTTGCTGGTGCTTGGCAATATCTTGAACAGTTATCAACGTTGTTAGATCCGAAGACTTGTCGTGAAAGTTTTTGCATTAAATATGATTCTTCATTAGTACCTTTAGAAGATGCGATAAATGCTAAATGATCGCCACCATATTCATTTTTGATTCGTTTAAAGTTAGTTTCAATAACATCTAAAGCTTCATCCCATTCAACTTCATGGAATTCTCCGTCTTTTCTAACAAGTGGTTTCGTTAAACGTTGGTCTGAGTTAATGTGACCCCAAGAGAATTTACCTTTAACACATGTAGCAATTTTATTGGCAGGAGAATCATGTGATGGTTGAACTTTAAGTACTTCTCTGTCTTTAGTCCATACATCAAATGAACAACCTACACCACAATATGTACAAACTGTTTTCGTTTTCTTAATGCGTTCTTTACGCATTTCCGCTTCTGAATCAGAAACTGCAAATAGTAATCCATCACCTGGTTCAGCTTTTTTAGTTAAATCAATCATTGCAGCAAGTGAACCTGGTTCAGTATCTGTCATGTAACCAGCATTACCTTCCATATTCACTTCCATCATGGCATTACAAGGACATACAGTTGCACATTGACCACACGATACACATGATGATTCATTAATAGGAACATCATTATCCCAGATAACTCTAGGATGCTCACGATTCCAATCAATTGAAATTGTTTCATTTACTTCGATATCTTGACACGCTTCTACACAACGACCACAAAGAATACATTGGTCTGGGTCATATCGATAGAATGGACCATAGTCTTTTTCATATGGTTTTGTTTTGTATTCGTATGATTGTTCTTCTAATCCCCATGCGTCCATAGCGTTATGTATTTCACAATCACCGTTATTGTAATCACATACCGTACAATACAGCATATGTTTTTCTAAAATGCGATCTAAAGCTTCCTTTTGGCTAGCTTTAACATCATTATTCTGAGTATTAACTGTCATAGGTCGATTTACAACTGTACTACACGCACGTTCAATTTTGCCATCAATTTCAACCATACATGTATCACATGTTTGAATTGGTCCCATTGATTCGTTATAACAAATTGAAGGTACGAAAGTATCACGAGATTTTATAAACTCAAGTAAACTTGTTCCAGGTTCTACAAGATAATCAGTGCCATCAAGCGTGACGATTAAATGTTCTTGCATACTTTCCACCCCATCTATATAAATTTTCCGTAAAATGACTTTGGCTACTTAACTATTCCATTTCAATACCCCACATATATTGAACATAGAATTATATTAATTGTATTACTTATTTCATTAAATGTTAAGCGTTTCATAAATTTTTGCAATTTTAAAAGAATTAAATATACACTGTGTTTCAAATGTTAAAAAAACTAACTTTAATGCAGATACAATTTTAAAAAAAAATAGAGATAGGACTGAAATGATTTCTCTCTCATTGTCCTACCTCTATAAATTTCCTAGTATTAACTGCTAAAGTAAAAACGTCTATTGCATTAAAATTTAATTTTGTAAATTATTATTCAATATTTCTGTGGCACTTTGTTTTGAATCGTCATTAGGTATGAAATACCACAATCCATCGTCTTGAATACCACCCTGACCTTCTAATTGATGTCGGTTTACAGTTGTATTCGCATTTTTATAATTTTTTCTAATATCATTCATGTCATTCAATGTTAAATCGGTTTTAACATTTTTCTGAATCTGATTAATTAATGATGGAAAATGCGTAAGCGCAGAAGTACTTGTCATTTTATTAGCCATTGCTTGAAGGATAAGTTGTTGTCGTTCTTGACGACCAAAATCTCCTCCAGCACCTTCCTCTTTACGACTACGTATGAAGGCCATTGCAGTATCTCCATCCACATGAGTTGATTGACCTTTTACAAAGTTAGTTCCTTTAGTGGTGAAAGTATCATTACTAGTAACATTCACACCACCTAAAGCATCAATCATATCATGTAACCCATCCATATCAACTGTTGCATAATGATCAATAGGAACATTCATTAATTTTTCTAATGATTTAACAGCCATCGTTGGTCCACCATAAGCATATGCATGATTAATCTTCTCAGTCGTTCCTTTACCTACAATTTCAGCTTGTGTATCACGAGGTACACTTACAATTTCTGTAGTTTGTTTCTTAGGGTTAATAGAAAGAAGCATAATTGTGTCACTTCTTTCACCATCATTCTCACTTTTACGTTGAGCATTTGAGTCTACACCAAATAATGCAATAGTAAATGGATCACCATTTGACAAACTTACATTTTTCGATCTCAATTCTGAATGTTGTCTGTTTAAAGGGTTATGAATCTTACCACTTGTAATAAAAATACTAGCTACTACAAAAATTGACGCAACTATTGCTAAAACAACTAATATTCCTATAAACCATGTAATTATTTTAACGGGCAGGCTCATTCGTCTATGCGTTCTACGCATCCTACCACTCCTATTCTATTTTATGAATTAATATAATTATTATATATTAAAATGATTAACTTTCTATACGTCTTAAGAAGTAACTTTTCATAAAACAGCTATCAATATTATTAAATATGATACCCGCCATTTCGATTAATAATAGTTAGTATATCTTTGTAACATCCGTGATTACTAATAATGAATGGGCCACTCTTAGCAAAGTCTAACGGTTCTCCATTTAATTGAGTCATTTTCAAATTTAATTCTTTCGCAAATAAAAATTGCGCTGCGATGTCCCATGGCTTTGGGTTTGTATTTATATGTGCACCAAATTGTCCTTTAATCACTCTTACTGAATCTAAACCACATGAACCAATATTTCTCACACTGAACGAAGCATCGTATAATGCTTTGCTTGTATCATCATTTATATATTGAGTCCCAAAAGAGATAATAGCGTCTTGCAATTTTAATTCATTAGGTGGCATTAATTGTTGCCCATTAACAAATGCACCTTCACCCGCTATTGCTTTATATAATTTATCGTGAGGATAATCATATATATAAGAAAGTTTAGGTTCGCCATCAACAAAATATGCGATGATAATACAATAGTCTTCTTGCTGTTTTACTAAATTAGCTGTACCGTCAATTGGATCCATAATCCATAAATGACCTTCGTATGGCCGAATCATGCTATTATCTTTTTCTTCACCTAATAATTGGTGACTTGGAAAGTGTTCAGCTAAATACGCTTCAAACTTGTTTTGAAGTTGTTTATCTACATTTGTAACTAAATCAAATCGATTTATTTTAGTATCAGTAATCATATCTGTTATCAAATTGGGAATAACATCATCGAGATGTTTTAACCAATCCATGATATGCGCATCTAAATTATGAAGTTTGTTTTGCATGATTTCACCTCAACTATCTATTTCACTTTATTGTATCTTACTGCTCATATTTGTCATAGGAATTTTTAAATGAAGACACAAAAAAATCGGCTAGTCATCTGCTAGCCGACAAATAGAAAGGAAAGTAAGTAATAAATATTGAAGATGTTTCGATGTAACTTGAACGATTCACAACAAGCTATCTGTTATATAGCTTCTACCCCTTTGTTTGAATTCGTTCTCCCCTGTTACAAATATTATAATAGCATAAAACATTTAATTTTGTAAGCGTTTTCCTAATAAAAAATGTTTAATTTTACACGCATAATCTACTAAAGTACTGAAAATGTCTTCATACGCAGTGTTATGTTATAATTAATGTAATATGTAATGGTTATAGGTGGTGTTTATGTTGAAGAAATTAGATCGCCAGAATCAAATTATTTCATTAATACAACAAGGTCATACAATTAATGCATCTGAATTGGCGCAACACTTAAATGTTTCTGTTCGAACAATTAGTCGTGACATTGTCGATTTAGAAAATCAAGGTGTTCAAATATATGCTCATAAAGGCAAAAATGGTGGATATCAGATTCAAAAATCTGAAGATAAAATAAAGCTAAATTTTACTGAACAGCAGCTATTATCTCTTTATCTTAACTTAATAGAAAGCCAATCCTATTCAACATTACCATATACTAATGAGATTCAATCTATCATTAATCAGATTATCAATATTCCTAATACTCGTGTTCGTAAATCACTAAACCAAATGACTAACTTAATTAAGTTTGAAGATACTGAACAAATAACATTACCCCATTTATTTGCAGACATTTTAATTTATAGTTCTGAACGAAATGTTATGTTGATTGACTTTATTGATAATCAAGACACTATTGCAGAGAATGTCATATTCATTGGTTTACTATGTCGTAATGGCGAGTGGTTATCAATTATTTATGAAATCGGTTTAGGAAGAACAAGAGAATTACCAGTGCTTGATATTTATGACATATCTTATTCCTTTGAGAAGACCATTAAAACTTATGACATATCCATTGATAATTATACCCAATTTTTAAATCCAATCGAGACGACTGAATAATTTTCTCGATTGGTTCCCCTCATTCATACCTCTTCTACAATTTAATATCTTCAAGGAGTTGCATTGAATATGCTTCCATACACAATAATGCGTCAACAACTCATAATTTTACTCACTCACGTTGAAAAAATAAGGTATTACTATTTAATGGACAATAGATTTTTAAATAGAGAAATAGAAGCGTATAATACATCCATTAAAAATTTTACTGACAGTTTACCGTTAACCCTTCAAAACAGTACTAATAACTCCAAGTCTAAATTCTCGATGCAATCAGATCACTTCTTTTATAAATTACTAAATGATCTATCATTAAAACCACTACACGAATTCCATCAAGGGACGATATTAGTTGATTTACAACAACGTCAAGACCAATTGCATCAAACATTAATTTATTTGTTAAATGAATATAAGTAAGTGAACCTCGTATATCACATGTGCAATTTCAATATCTTATCCTTTATTTTTTTAATAGCATAATAAACGCCTCAGCTATCTCCTTCAATTCAGCTAATTATCCAAGTCGCTTAAACAATTAATTATAAAAATTATATAATATATATGTAAATTGTAATAAAAAACGTGAAACGCTATAATGTAAGTGATTACAGTAATTAGGAGGATTCATATGCTAGGTTTCTCAGTCTATTTAGGTCAACCATTAAACAAATCATACATATTAAATATGGTTGATCTCGGTTACGACATTATTTTCACATCACTACAAATACCTGAGGAAAACGATCAAACTAAATTGACATATTTGGGAGAATTATGCCAATTGCTAAAAGATAAATCGGTAACCTACATTATTGATATAAATCCATCATTACTGAATCAGAATGTTTATCGTTTTTTCGATCAATTTTCTAATGGTGACTTTGTTATTAGAATTGATGATCATTTTAATTATGATTTAATTGCAGATTTGTTTCATCATAATTTACAGTGTTGTCTAAATGCCAGTACTATCACTACTGAAATTTTGGATACACTTTATAATCAAAAATCATTATCTAAAGTTTATTTTTGTCATAACTATTATCCCAGACCTGATACAGGTTTAGCTTTAAACCTTTTTGAACAACGAAATAACCTCATTAGAAAATATGATGAACATGCCTCAATTATGGCTTTTATTCCTGGAACTACATTAAGAGGTCCATTGTATAAAGGACTTCCTACCATTGAACAACATAGACACATGACATTACTTCAATCTGCACATTCACTATTAAAATATAACTTGGATTATATTCTTATTGGTGATACTGCAATCAACTATGCAGAAGCAGTTGCATTACAGCAGATGATTTATCACCGTCATTTCAAACTTCGGCTATCATATTTTGATAAATCATATGAACAACTCATTTTCAAGCAACATACATCTCGTTTGGATGCACCTGAGAATGTAATACGCTCCAAGTATTCTAGATTAACTAAAGTAAATATTCCTCCAACCAATAACTTCAATCAATATCGCTATAAGGGAGACGTCACGGTTGATAATTCGCTTAATCAACGTTACGAAGGTGAGCTACAAGTGATTAAAGCAGATTTGCCTAATCATAAGGCGATTAATCATGTAGCATCTATATGTGATGAAGATAAAGTCGTTATTGATTTAATACAACCTGGTGACACATTTGAATTTATTACTGAAAAGGAGAAACGCTAATGGAACATTTAACTACTGAAAGCAGAAACACACAAACGATGCATTTAGATGAAATGTCGATATTAGAAGCTTTAAAAACAATAAATAAAGAAGATCAACTAGTAGCTAAAGCAATTGAACCTATTTTGCCCCAGTTAAACAGAGTAATCGAACAAACAATTACGCGTTTTCGAGATGGTGGACGTCTAATTTATATAGGAGCTGGTACAAGTGGACGTTTAGGTGTATTAGATGCAGCTGAATGTGTTCCAACTTTCAATACGCATCCTAATGAAGTAATTGGCTTAATTGCTGGAGGGCAACAAGCTATGACTGAAGCGATTGAAGGTGCTGAAGACAACTATGAAATGGGAATGACTGATTTGAAAGCAATCCATTTGAATGAAAAGGATGTAGTTATTGGTATTTCGGCAAGTGGTCGCACGCCTTATGTTAAAGGGGCATTGACATATGCCAATGAAATAAGTGCACTGACTGTTGCCCTCTCTTGCAATACGAATAGTGACATTAGTACTGTCGCTTCCCATGCACTTGAAGTCAATGTTGGTCCAGAAGTATTAGCAGGGTCTACTCGCTTAAAGTCAGGTACTGCTCAAAAGCTTGTGCTTAATATGATATCAACAATGACTATGATTGGTGTTGGTAAAGTTTATGATAACTTGATGGTTGATTTAAAAGCGACAAATCACAAACTTGAACAACGTTCCATACATATTATCGAAGAGATTTGTGGCTTAACTTTTGAAGAAGCTCAAGAACTCTATATAAAAGCCGACAATGATATTAAAATTGCAATCGTTATGAATTTATGTAACACAACTAAAAGCGATGCTCAATCAAGACTCATAAATAATAATGACATTGTAAAAAAAGCAATTCAATCTTAAGGAGGCAACGATATGAATAAGGATCAACAATTGGCCCATCACATCTTAGATGCGGTTGGTGGCATTGATAATGTGGATAACATTATCCATTGTATGACACGTGTGCGCCTAAAAATTAACAATGAGACACAAGTTGATTATCCTAAACTTAAAAACATAGAAGGCGTGCTCGGAGTCATACAAGATGAGCGACTTCAAATTGTGGTCGGACCTGGAACGGTAAATGAAGTATCCGCAGAAATGGTAAAGCTAAGTGGTGTTCAATTAGGTGAAGATATCCCCCATCGTAGCAACACGTCAAATATTAAAAATCAAGCACAACAAAACAAACGTGAATTCCAACAAAAGCGTAAACAAAGTAAAATGAATACAATTTTAAAGTCAATTGCTAATATTTTCATACCTCTCATACCCGCATTTATAGGAGCTGGACTTATTGGTGGTATTGCAGCTGTATTGAACAACTTTATTACTGCTGGTACCATTTCAGCTGATTGGGTAAAACAACTTGTGGCCGTATTAAATGTCATCAAAGATGGCATGTTAGCCTATCTAGCTATTTTCACTGGTTTTAATGCAGCAAAAGTATTTGGTGCAACACCAGGTTTAGGTGGTGTCATTGGGGGTACGACTTTATTAACAGGTATTACTGAAGATAATCCAATTAAAAATGTATTTACTGGCGAACCATTAATAGCTGGTCAAGGTGGCATTATAGGAGTGATCTTAGCGGTATGGTTATTAAGTATAATTGAGAAAAAACTACATAAAATAGTTCCCAATGCTATAGATATTATTGTGACACCAACAATTTCATTACTTATCATAGGGTTACTAACTATATTCTTCTTTATGCCTATAGCTGGATTTATTTCTGATGGATTAGTAGGCGTAGTGAATTGGGTAATTGGTGTAGGTGGTATATTTAGTGGATTTATTATAGGTGCATTTTTCTTACCACTAGTTATGTTAGGATTGCATCATATTTTCACCCCAATACACATTGAATTAATAAATCAGTCAGGTGCAACATATTTGTTACCTATTGCCGCTATGGCTGGTGCAGGTCAGGTTGGGGCTGCATTAGCACTATGGGTAAGATGTAAAAATAATACTACTTTAAGAACTGCAATTAAGGGTGCGTTACCAGTCGGATTTTTAGGAATTGGAGAACCACTTATTTATGGTGTTACCTTGCCATTAGGTCGCCCATTCATCACAGCATGTCTTGGTGGTGGAATCGGTGGTGCAGTTATAGGAGGCATTGGTCATATAGGTGCCACTGCTATCGGACCTAGTGGTATTTCATTATTACCGTTAATTGCCCATCAAAAATATTTAGGTTACATCATAGGGTTATTATCTGCGTACCTAGCTGGCTTTATTTTCACATACTTCTTCGGTACGACTAAAGAAATGAGAAACTTAAACAAACTAGGTGATTAGATGACAAACATTTTATATTTAATCGACGAAAATTATGCTTCATTTTCTAAAAATGAAAAGAAATTATCACGATTTATATTAAACTCACCACATAAAGTTATTAGCATGTCGAATCAAGAGATTGCTAAAGAACTTGAAATGAGTGTTTCGACGTTAAATCGATATAGCCAAAAATTGATTAATCAAAGTTTTCATGAAGTTAGATCACAACTTGCGATGTTATTTCCAAAACAACAAGCACCTTATAAGATAGAATTGCTTAACAATGAATCGGTAGATACTTTAAAAAAGAAACTTTATCATCGTGCAGAAGAAGCACTTCTAAAAAGTTCTACATTTGCAGATAACACAACGATTGATAACATATGCCAACATTTTAAACGTGCAAATAACATCTTTATCTTTGGTTATGGTGCATCGTATGTCTGTGCGACGGATTTATATCAAAAATTATCTCGAATTGGGCTAAATGTCCAACTTGTTCAAGAGACTCATTTATTCACAACCATGTTGTCTACACATGACAAAGAAGATTGTGTTTTATTTATAACTAATAATGGCGATCAAAGTGAACTTCGTGCAATGGTGAAAGTTGTGTCGGATTATAATATCCCTATTATTACAATTTCAAGTTCAGAGCATAATCACGTAGCTCAGCATTCTGACATTGTTCTGACATATGGACATTCAGATGAAAATGAATTACGTATGGGTGCGACAACTTCTTTGTTTGCGCAAATGTTTACCATTGATGTTCTTTTCTATCGTTATATCGCACTAAACTATGAATCGTCATTAGACTTCATCACACAATCTAAAATGGCTCTTGATAATTATCGAAAATACCTATCTAATGTGGAATTTAAACATTAAGATTTCTATTAAAAACTCAAGACATATAGAAAGTAATGAATATGAACAAAGTTTATTATTCTTCTTTTAACTTAAGTTATTCACAGTTAAGCTGCTATTAAGTAATAACTATCACAAAAAGAGGTTGAGACAACGTTAATGTCTCAACCTCTTTTAAACATGAATCTAAGTACTTTGTGCCTTAGTTTAGTTTGAATAATGTGTTGATTATTTATAATATGATTTATTTAGTATTCTATTTAACTTTTCGGAATCCATCATTTTTATGATGTCCGCGAACGAAGTAGTATACAGTTACCGCAGCTAAGAAAATAATACCAATCACTACAGAAACAACAGTTTCTTTGTTAAATAACATTCCTACTAATACGACTAATAAGAATAAAATCGTAATTGCACTTGCAACTGTACCGCCAGGCATCTTAAATGGATGTCCTTCAACTTTTTCAGGATGTAATTTTCTGAATCGAATATGACTAATTAAAATCATAAACCAAGGAATCATACCCGGTAAAATAGATGCACTATAAACATATACGAAAATACTATCTGCACCTTTAATGAATAAAGGAAGAATAACATTTAATAATGCACCAACTAAAATACCTAAAGCAATGGCTAATACTGGGTAGAATGGTACACCATTTTTCATTACTCTTGTAAAGATTTTAGGCATTTGACCTTTTTGTGCTAATGTAAAAATCATACGACTTGCACTAAAGATACCTGAGTTACATCCAGATAATGCTGCTGTTAATACAACGAAGTTAATTAATCCTGCTGCAAATGTGATACCAATTTTTGCAAATGTAGCTACGAATGGGCTTCCGATTTCACCTAATTGATTCCAAGGATAGATAGAAACAATTACGAAAATCGCTCCAATGTAGAAAATCAAAATACGCCAGATAACACCATTTACCGCACTTTTGATATTTTTCTGTGGATCTTTAGTTTCACCAGCAGTAATACCAATTAATTCTACACCTTGGTAAGAACCAATAACAATTGATAATGCAAAGAAGAAACCTACGAATCCATTTGGCATAAATCCACCATGAGACCATAAATTAGAGATACCAATCGCATGGCCACCATTACCAATACCGAAGAAGATTAAACCGAAACCTGCAATGATCATTAATACAATCGTTACAACCTTAATCATTGCAAACCAGAATTCAAATTCACCGAATGCTTTTACTGAAGTCAAGTTAGCTGCTAGTAATAATAGTACTGCAACCACACCAGGAATCCATTGAGGTAAGTTCGGGAACCAATAGTTCATATATTCACCGACTGCAATAACTTCACTCATACCTACTACAATCCATTGGAATATATTACTCCATGCCGTCATATAACCTGCAGCAGGGTGAATGTAATCACTTGCAAATGTTGCGAAAGATCCAGTAGTTGGATTTAAATAAATCATTTCTCCCATTGCTCTCATGATTAAGAATAAAAAGATACCTGCAATTAAGTACGCAAAAATAACTGATGGACCAGTCCATTTAATTGTACTAGTTGCTCCCATAAATAAACCAACACCGATAGTACCGCCAAGTGCGATCATTCTAATCTGACGTGCACTTAGCCCCCTATGTAATTCATTGTTATCCATTAAAATAACCCCATCTCTATTAAATCTAAGGTTCGAATACTTTTGTCTTTCAGAAAACCCTCTTTTGCTTTCCTTCTTTTCCCTTAAAAGTTCCTTTACCTTAATGAAGTTATTATACTATAATTTGACAAAATTAAAACATAAATTTTACAAATTTTTGAAATCGCTTCCATTACTGTTATGATTATGCTTTGCAAAATTTAAAAAACGCCGATTTTACAACGTTTTTAGTAATAAAAACAAGTTACTTTTTACAATAATTTTTATTGAAATATTTCACTTTAAAAAATAAAAATCATTTTATACTATTGCATATAATCAATTCGCCATAAATGTATTGATGAGCGTTTCGTAAAAATTAATTTAGAGTGTGATATACTTTTGGTAGATTTTTACTGTTAAGTAAAAGGAGAATTAATTCATGCAGTCATTATTAAAAAAGAGCGTTAAAATTTCTATAATATTTGGTATTGTTTTCTTTCTATTAAATTATTTCAGTGCCAATCATGATACAGTAAATCCGTTAATAATAAGAACGATTATCGCAACTTTAACTTTTTTCTTATTATATTTAGCAGTATTTACGATCTTCAATTCAGATGAACGCAAACTTAAATTTGGCATTACGTTACCCATCTCTTTAATTGTTTGCTTAATTATAGGTGGAATCTTTTTTACGCTTGAGATTGGAATTATTGCGGGGCTTATCATTGGCCTAGCAGCTGGTTTTATTTGGGAATGGATTGACAAACGAAATGGAGGTACAAATTAATGTCTGTCACAATAGGAATTATATTAATTATTGTCTTACTTATTCTTAGTTTAGTGCCTAATTACAAAGCGATGCAACAAGCGAAATCGCAAGGACAGAAATCAACCCGTTTTACAATTATGGTAGGTATTGATTTAATTCTCATCGTATTATTAGTTGTTACAATCATACTAAAATTATTCATTAACTAAACTCATATGATTTTCAGTCATAAAAAAAGAGATGGAATGGCAGTGGAATATTATTCAATGTTCCTACCCTTTTCCCTCTCTTTTTTTAAACTATACTACGTAATCTAAATTCTTCCTTGCAACAATAAGTAATATCCAATAGTAGCTAAAAGTAAATAGATCATTGTTCCAACTAAGAAAGAACGCATTTGAACTTTAAATGGTATATGTTTGCTAAATATTGGACCTAAAACTAAATTTCCTATGCCTATTATAATAGGACCTGCTAAAAAGAATAGGATAATTTGCCACGACATAAGTTTACTCCTTATTTGGTTCAAAGAAACGATTTTTTATTTGCTCAAAGCTTAAATCTTTACCTACAAAAGTTATGGCAGAAAAATCTTGTGCTTCTGTCATCTCGTTAGTATTAATTATTACATCCAATCCAGCATTCATAGCACCTGTTGCGCCATTTGCTGAATCCTCTATAGCTAAGCAATGCGCCGGTGAATAATTTAGACGTTGAACAGCCGTTAGATAAAGTTCTGGATCAGGTTTAACCGCTTCGACATCTTCTCTTCCAACAATAACATCGACATACTCATCGATACCCAAAGCATTTATTGTAGGCATAATTTCTTCTCTATAACTACTTGTTGCAATCGCCATAGGTATGTGTCGTTGTTTCAAATATTTCATTAATGAAGAAACTGTATCAATAATGTCGAGTTCATGGCTCGTATCATTATGCTCATCATATATTTTTTGTTTCTTTTCTAAACCAATCTGTTGCTCAATATAGTCATGTAAACCTTGAGCGTGTCCTCATATATGGCTTCGATAAAACTCCAGTGAAACAGGCTTCACACCATGAAAGGAAAGATGCTTATTAATAATGTCGTATAGGTGTTTTTCTGTATCTATAATTGTACCGTCGAAATCAAATACTACAGCTTTATACATAAGTTTGCTCCTTTAATAACTACAATTATTGCTAATTTTATCATATGAATATTTGATTTTCACACTTCACTAATGAACTTACTAAACACATTTCAACTAATAAACAATCAACATTTTCATATTTATTTCATGTTAATTATCGTTACGTTTATATTACAAAATAATTAAATCGAAGTTCATTCAAAAGTCCTAGTGATAATATCAAAAAAGAGTGATACAATCAGTGTGTATAAAAGAACGGTGTACTTTATTAGGGAACTTTAAAGCTAAATGCTTTTTACATACGTTAAATAAATATAGGAGGTCATTGCATGTTGTTAGACAAATTTGAAACTTACATTATCAACATTGTAGGTTTAAAATCTAGATCAACTCGAAAACATTTAATCAAAGTCTGTAAAGACGTTAAATTTTGCGATTCATTTCAATATTCAATAATCAAACACGACGATATACCAGTTTTAGAAGTTAGCTTACCTAAGCAACAACTTCCATATTTCATTAGTTTTTTAAGTTTTTACCAATTTTCAATTTATCAGATTTTATCTCCTAAACGATTAAATACGCTATTAGATACTGAACAAACATATCAAGCTTCTAAACGTTTCGACTTAGCAATTGATGGCCTCCAAGATGCATTCATAAAAGATAAAGTCATTGATATTATGACTTATTTCTCAAATAATTATGAAATTAAATATACTTTAAACAACAACTGTGCAAGCGTATGTTGTGCACCTGAAACGTTTAGTAAATTACTACAAACTATTGCATGTAGAAATATTGATATTCTTTCAGCATCTTATAAAACACGTGCGATGCATAAAGCAAATATATCTTAGTTACATTCGTGAGATTGTAATTGAATATATTTAAAGCTACATATCTAATTTGCTCTAACTTACTGATCTGAGAAGATACACTTATAGTATTTTCTCATTTTTTTATTTTGTTTAAATAGTAGTTTCTCAATATAAAGTCTTGTTAAGCAAACTTACATTTGTATTACTGGCATCAATTATAAGAAATATAGCATCTCAACAAGTTACATATCTTTAAAACAATTATAAAAAAAGACAATTTCTATGTTATTTCATTAGAAATTGTCTTTTTCACTTGTCCATGAACATAATGTCACAGACTCTATATTGATTAATTATTTTTTATCACTATCATCATAAACTAAATGTTCAAATGCTTCACGTACTTGGGGCACAGTCATTCCAACAACGACTTGTACATTTTTACCGCTTTTAACTAATCCGTGCGACATTTGTTCATGAGTGAAATATCCACTATCTTCAACTTTTGTTTCATCATTAACTGTTAGGCGTAAACGTGTTGTACAATTAGTAACGTCTTTAATATTTTCTTTTCCGCCTAATCCTTCTAAATAATAATGTGCTTTCGCTTCATATTCATTGCTAGGTTGGAATCCAGAATTGTCAGTACTTCCATCGCCTTTTTTCTCTTTATAATCTTTTTTAGAGAATAATTTAACTTCTTCTTCAGCTCGACGTCCAGGTAATGGAATATCAAATTTCAAGATTAAATATCTGAATACAACGAAATAGATACCTGAGAAAATCAATCCTATAACAACTTGAGCTACATAAGTTAGCCAGTGATTTTGTCCTAACGGAATCCAGTTCGTCGCGATGAAATCAAGTAATCCACCGCCCATGTTACCAACAACACCGAAACCATACATAATTGTATCCATTGTCGCTGCTAATAATGCATGTATAACAAATAAGTAAGGTGCGATAAATAAGAATGTAAATTCTAAAGGTTCAGTAATACCAACAACTACCGCAGTTAATGTAGCTGGTACTAATAACGCAGCAACTTTTTTACGATTAGCTTTAGGAGTTGTAGAATACATTGCTAATGCGATACCGATAGCACCAAACACTTTACCGTTACCTTGTAACATGAAACCGTAATGGAATTGTTCTTTTAACGGTTTACTACTTTCAGCAAATTCATTTAAATGTCTAAACCATTCTGCTTTAAGTCCGTCTTTTGCAACAACCGGACCTACTTCAATTGGTGCATAGATAAAGTGATGTAAACCAGTCGGTATTAACACGCGTTCTAAGAAATGATACAACCAAACACCGATGTAGCCTGATGCGATAATGAAATGTTGCATTGATTCAATACCATTTTGTATTGTTGGCCAAACGACACAAGTAATTGCAGCTATTGGCAACATAACAAAGAATGAAATTGTTACAACAAATGTTAAACCTTGGAATACACCTAACATCTCTGGTAATTTTTTACTATAAAAACGATTATGTATCCATGTCACAATGGCAGAAATAATGATACCACCTAAAATATTAGTATCTAAAGTTTCAATACCAGCAATCGCTTTTAATCCAGTTACATTTTCTACACCTTTTTCTAAATTAGCACCAAATGTATGTGGCCATTGCGTTAAAATAGCGTTGATAAAGGTATTAAACATTAAATAGCCCATCAATGCAGCTAAAGCCGCATGACCAGGGGCCTTCTTAGCTAGAGATAAAGGCAATCCAACCACAAATACGATTTCCATATGATTGAAGATAACCCAACCACCTGATTCAATTACAGACCAAAATTTAAACCAAAATGTATGATCATTTGCTAATCCACCCATGATGGTAGGATTTTTGAATAATGTTGCAAAACCTAATACTATCCCAAAGAATGCAAACATTAATACGGGAACAATCATTGCACTCCCAAAACGTTTAATAGCGTTCATAATTTAACCCCCAAATCTTTCTATGTTGTACTTAAATATATCGTACATATAAAAGCGTTTTCTTAATATCTATTATAGTAAACGCTTACACTTATACAATGACGTTGACCGATTTTGAAATAATTTTGTATAATAAGTTTATGTTTTCTATACATGAAAATATTTTCAGGGAAGAATAAGAGGTGTCTTTGTGCTACTAGATGAAAAAGTAAATGCCAATTTTGACAAGTTAAATGATAATGACCTACAAATTGCACACTTTGTAAACACGCACGTAAATCAATGTAAAACTTTGAAGATACACGAACTTTCACAATACACTCATGCATCTAACGCTACCATTCATAGATTTACACGAAAGTTAGGATTTGATGGTTATAGTGACTTTAAATCCTATTTAAAATTTGAAAGTGAACATTTAAGTCAACTACCTAAAGATTCGATGGATGCTTTTAAACAGGAAATAGAGACAACACTTAGCTATTTAGATCGTATTGATTATAATTTGATTACCGATAAACTTAACCAGGCGTCTACCGTCTACTTATATGGTACTGGTCGTGCACAGAAAAATGTTGCGGACGAAGCTCAGCGAATATTATTAACGATGCATAAAAATATTATCGTGTTACATGACGTTCATGAGTTAAAAATGGTACTGAATCGTTCGATTGATGAAGATTTATTCTTTATTATTTCTCTATCTGGTGAGAGTCACCAACTCACAGACGTTACAAACCTACTTCAATTACGCCAAAAATATTTTATCTCAGTTACAACAATGAAAGATAATTCATTAGCCCAAAAAGCGAGCTATAACGTTTATGTATCAAGTAATACTTTCTATTTATACGATGGTACAGACTATTCAAGTTTTATTAGTTATCATATCTTTTTTGAAACTTTACTCAGAAAATATAATGAACGTAAAGATAACGGTGAACTCAGTTAATCTTTATCGCAACTAAATATCGGTACTGATTAATTATTAACACATCAAAACCCCAACAAGGAGATTGTCTTTGTAAACTCTCCTTGTTGGGGTATCCACCTTAGTAAGAATAACTAGATATTTGTTAATATTGATATCAAATTTTCTCAGTTTAGACTGATAACGTGAATTCACGCAAAGGCCTAAGTTTTTATTTTAATAGATTATTGTCTTCTACATATTGTTCAAGTATTTGATGCATTTTATCAAACATTAATTCTAATCCGTGAACAGTAGAATCGTGATATTCCTTTTTCTTTTGTTTGTATTCTAATGTTGTTAAGCGTCGTTCACGTTCAACTAATGACTGATAAAAGAAAAACATTTGTGTGCCACCGTTTTCACGCTCTTCAAATTCAACTTCAATGACATCCTCTTGATCACTTAATTCAGGCATACCAATTGTCATTTTTATATACTCATTGTCAACGAGTTCTTGATACGTACCTTGGATAATATTTTGTCGTCCATTACGTGAATCAACTATGCGATATGAGCCACTTTCAGTCATATCTACATCAATTGACTTATTCGTACGTTGAGATGTCATAAACCACTGTTTTAATAAATCAGCATCCGTCCAAGCTTGGTATACTAATTCTGGTGAGTATTTTAATAAACGTTCGATATGAATTTCAACATGTTCATTCTCAACATTATACTTTGCCACTTGTTTCACCTACTTTCACTCTTATATCTATTTTAACGCATTTCAATACAGTTCCAAACTTTGAACTATTAAAATATTTAATTATTTTAATTTTTCTTATTAAACATGCTAATTATAAGTCTATTATTGTTATTTGTCTTTACTTTAAGATTTAGCTTTAACACGAGGGTATCTTAATATAATAGCTATAATGCCGCATATCCCTAATAAAAATGAATAAATGCAGTAAGGCATTACACTAAATGGTGATATACTTGCAACGCCAGCTGCAGCTATCACTTGTGGGCTATAAGGTAAAAAACCTTGAAAGCACCCTGCAAATATATCTAATAAACTTGCAGATTTACGTGGATCAACATCATATTCATCTGCAATATTTTTGGCTAATGGACCTGACATAATAATTGAAATTGTATTATTAGCTGTTGCAATATCAGCTGCGCTCACTAAACCAGCAATACCAAATTCAGCACCACGTTTAGTTGTAACTTTAGAACGAACAAAATTTAATAACCATTCAATTCCACCATTATGTTGAATAATTCCAACTAAACCACCAATTAACACTGCTATGATTGCAATGTCTTCCATACCTATAATACCCTCTGATACTGCATTTAGTAATCCTTTCCAACCAAAAGAACCATCAAATAAGCCAATAGCACCTGATAATAACGTACCACCGATTAATACAATGATTACATTTACCCCTACGAGCGCTAATACTAATACTAGTACATAAGGGATTACCTTAATTAAATTATAATCATAGCTTTTAGAGTGATCTATTGAGATACCGTTAGTAAGGAAGAATAAGACAATAATTGTTAATATTGCTCCAGGTAGTACAATCCAAAAATTCACTTTAAATTTATCTTTCATTCTTGTTTTTTGAGTTCGAACAGCAGCTATGGTAGTATCTGAAATCATCGATAAATTATCGCCAAACATAGCACCACCTACAACAGTACCCATTGCTAACGCTGCTGGAATATCAGTTGCCTGCGCAAATCCAAATCCAACAGGTGCTAATGCAGCAACTGTACCTACAGAGGTACCCATTGAAATTGACACAAACATACAAATTACAAATAATCCAACGATGATTAAATTTTGAGGTATCAATGATAAACCTAGATTTACTGTTGATTCAACACCGCCCATTTTTTCAGTGGTAGTTGAGAAAGCACCAGCCAATATAAATATAAATACCATTAAAATGATATTGGAATGACCTGCTCCTTTTGTAAACACTTCAACTTTGTTAGCAAATGTTTCTTTCCTATTCATTATTAAAGCAACAATAACAGTAATCGTGATAGCTACATTTAAAGGCATATTAGTGAAATCACCTGTAATGGTACCTACACCTAAAAACAATGCAATAAATAATAATAATGGAAGTAACGCCCACGCATTGCCTTTTCTTTGTTCCTCCATACTAAACCTACTTTCCTTTATAAAAATAATTTTATTATTAAAGTTACAAGATTACTGTCATACCGTCAATAAAATTTTATGAAAATTACATATTAAAACCATAGTTAATGTCTAAATTATCAATTACTTGGACGCTCAATTGTAAATTGCTCACCTAATTTAGCGTAATCATTACCTGCTAAACGGGCTACTGGTTTTAATTGTTTCGCATCAATTTTACTATCACCAAAATATACATCATCTTGTATGTGGTACTTAACAATTTTTCCAATAATTAAATCAGCACCATCATCTTCAGAGCCTAATAAAATCATTTGTTCAAGTTGACATTCAAATCTAATTTTAGCTTCCTTTATAGCTGGAATATCAATCAGATCAGATGAGATGGTGTTGAGTTCTGTTAAATCAAGTTCATTATCTTTAGGATTGATAGATGCAGCGGTCTTATTAATTTCCTCAACATTATCTTCATCTGTAACATGAACAACAAATGATTGGCCGTTTTCTATATTAATTGCCGTATCTTTACGCTTTCCTCCTGCTCTCTGTGCCGAAATAGCAATCATAGGTGGCGCATTATTAACTATATTAAAAAAACTAAATGGCGCAGCATTTACATTTCCTTCGATATCAGAAGATGTAACAAATGCTATTGGCCTTGGTATGATTGAACCACTTAATAGTTTATAATTTTGGATATCTGATAGTTGATTAGGATCAATGTGTTTCACTGTAATCCACTCCTTTCAACATAAAAACGCAAGAGTCTTTTTTGAAACCCTTGCGTTGGATTTATATTCTGAGATATTTAATTGATTTGGATGCCACCTGTGACGCCAAAAACTTGACCAGTCGTATAACTTGATTCCTCTGAAGCAAGTAATACATATGTGCCTGAAAGCTCTACAGGTTGTCCGGCTCTACCTAATGGCGTATCTTGACCAAATTGGGGAATCGCTGATTGTGGTTGACCACCTGTTATTTGAAGTGGAGACCAAAATGGACCAGGTGCAACACAATTAACGCGAATACCCTGTTCCCCTAACTGCTCAGAGAAACTTTTTGTTAATGAAATAATCGCTGCTTTTGATGCTGCATAATCATGAATCAATGGATTTGGATTATAACCTTGAACGGATGATGTTGTAGTGATTGATGCACCAGGTTGTAAATAGTCCAATGCTTTTTGAATTGTCCAGAATACTGGATATACGTTTGTTTCAAACGTTTCTTTAAAAGATTGTGTATCGAACTCTTCTAATTTATCGTGATACTGTTGATGGCCTGCTACTAATGTTACATTGTCTAAACCACCTAATTCTTTATACGCTTGTTCAACTAAATCATAGTTAAATTGTTCATCACGAATATCTCCAGGTATTAATACAGCTTTACGTCCTGCCTTTTCAATGACAGCTTTAACTTCTTGAGCATCTTGTTCTTCACTTGGAAGATAGTTAATTGCAACGTCTGCCCCTTCTTTGGCATATGCAATCGCTGCTGCACGTCCTATTGCTGAGTCTCCTCCTGTTACAAGCATTTTATAATCTAACAATCGGTTATGACCTTCATACGATGTTTCACCACAGTCAGGTTGTGGTGTTAGTTCAGATTGAAGTCCAGGTAGTTCTTGTTCTTGTTTTTCATAATCAGATGTTTTAAATTTTGTTCTTGGATCTTGTGCACCCATTATTTACTCATCTCCTAAAACATGTTTAGTGTCTGTTTACCCGTTCGTCATGCTTTTTAAATCACATTTTAAAAATTGTAATATAGCTACACAAATCAAACTCTTAAATGGAACATCGATTATTAATTAAATGCTGTGTCGTCAAGCAATTGATAAATCAACGTTATAAAGTACTCAGGGACCCTCTCAAGTATACGCTCATCTGGATCAAATTTCGGATGATGTAGATCGTATTTACTATTTGAACCAATAAATGCAAACACACCAGGATGATTAGCTAATAAACCAGAAAAATCTTCACCAATCGTATATGGATTCTCTAATTCTATGATTTGATAACCCACCTTTTTAGCGGCTTCTTTAGCATGTTGCGTTAAGTACGCATCATTAAAAACTGTTCCTGGCAGCTTAGTATATATAACTTCTATATCGACATTGAACAGTTGCTCTAATCCTTTAGCAATCTCTTTAAATCGTTGTTCTATATAATCTTGAACCTCTGGCTTAAATGAGCGCACTGTACCTTGGACATATGCTTGGTCAGCAATCACATTCCATGTATTCCCAGACGATACTTCTCCAATAGTTACTACAGCACTATCAAAAGCTGATATATTTCGACTTACAATCGTTTGTAAACTTGTTATTAATTGACCAAGTACCATGACTGGATCATTACCTTGTTCTGGTTTAGCAGCATGTGCACCTTTACCGTGAATTTTAAATTCAAAACGGTCTACTGTCGATGTGATTGGTCCAGATTTAATTGCAAATTCTCCAATATTTAAAGTTGGATAGTTATGGAAACCTAATATCGCTTTAACATCGTCTAATACATCCGTCTCTGCAATCGCTTTAGCACCATATCCCGTTTCTTCTGCAGGTTGAAATATAAATTTCACGCGCCCTTTAAGCTTATCTTCTTGTTCTTTTAAATTTGTAGCAATGGCTAGAATACTTGCCATATGAATATCATGACCACACGCATGCATCACACCTTCATTTGTTGAGGTGAATTCATGTTCAACTTGCTCTGTAATTGGTAAAGCATCTATGTCTGTACGAACAGCAATACAAGGTTCACCATGTCCTATTTCAGCTATAAGCCCTGTTTCTAAAGGATAATCTATGATTTTTATATCAAAAGCTTGTAATATACGTTTTAATCGCTTAGTTGTTTCATATTCTTTCTGAGATACTTCAGGAAATTGGTGAAATGTTCGTCTCCATTTAACATAATCATTGTAAGTTGTCATAGCGACGGTCTTCCTTTCTTTGTAAAAATAAAGTGAATGACATAATAAATAAGTGTGTCTATAACGACACCTATAGCTAAATTGTGTGACATTAATATTAAAATAATCGTTATGAACATTACGATACTATGCTTTATAGGTGCTTCTTTTAAATGTTTAAACGTGCGTCTATCAAATGTATTCAATGATATTGTAATTAATACCGAAGCCAACACTGCCATAGGAATAAAACCTACAATCGGACCTAAAATAACGACGCATGAGAGAAGAAATAAACCTGTAACGAATGTGGCTAATCGAGTAGTAGCACCCATTTTAAAATTAAATTTTGATTGACCTACTAAGGCGCTTGAACCATATCCACCTAATAACCCGACAATCAAATTAGCTAACCCTTGACCAATGACTTCTCAATCTTTATTGGAATGACTTTGTGTAATTACATCCATCATTTCATTTGTAAGATTTGTTTGTACTACGGAAATAATAGACATGGTTAATGCATATAAAGTAATAATACTTAATGCATGTAAGTTTAAAAGTTCTGTATAAACAGAAATTTTAGGAAAGGTAAGTCGAATTTCTGCTAAATCGTGGACTAGTTGAACATTCGGTTTAAGAAAATAACTTGCTATAGTCACCACAATTATAGCTATAAGCGGAGCTGGCATAAATCGAATAAATATTGAAGATAAATAAATTATTAGAAATGTAGCGATTGCTACTAAATAAGTCGCAGTAGTTATACCAAAAATATATTTTATTTGCGTTGTAAGTAATAGAATACCCAATGCATTCATAAAGCCAATAACAACAGTATCTGGAATATGATTAAGGATCTTATCTATGTGACACATGCCAAATATAATTAGAATGATGCCCATTATAAGCGTGGCCATAATTAAGTAATGAATATTGTATTGTTCTACTAGTGGTGCACCTACTATCGAAATACCACTACTTGGTCCAGACACCATACTTATTCGTTCTCCAAGAAAGCTAATGAATAGCATCATTAATCCACAACTCATTAACCCTATCGTAGGACTGATATGAACAATAAATGAGAAGGCTATAGCTACAGGGAGTAGTGCTAAACCCATTAAGATACCTGCCATTATATTTTGCGAGATTTCTCCAAGCCATTGCTGCTTATAACTTAACCGCTTCATCACCATCCATTACCTCCCTAATTATTTATATCGTAACATAATTGTCAAACTTTTCTATCAATTAAAAGTAATTAAAAAAGTAGAACAGAATTCAACGCGAATTCAACGTTCTACTCTTTCATGTTTGAATTTAATTTTAAGGATTATCGTCATCTTCCATTTTCAGAGTCATATACGACAATTTAATTCTACTTTTTAAACTAGGAAATGATGGATTAAATTCGCCGCTAACTTTGACGTACGATTATCAACATCATAGTCTGGGTTAGTTTCTGCAATACTAATTGATGATACCTTATCGCTTAATATTACACGCTTACTTATTTCAAATACTGAATGAGGATATAATCCTAATACACTAGGTGAACTTACACCAGGCGCGAACGCACTGTCAATAACATCCATACATATGGTAAACATAATCGTATCATGGTCATGAATAAATCTTTCTATTTTATCTTTAATAGTCGGTGACACTTGATGTAAAAGTTCGTCCGCATAGACATAAATAATATTATTGTCTTTTGCATAATCATATAAAGCACGCGTATTACCACCTTGAGCCAAGCCTAAAACTAGATAATCGACATTTTCATCATTATCTAAAATTTCTCGGAACATAGTGCCAGATGTAGGTGGCTCATCAGGACGTGTGTCAAAATGAGCATCAATATTGATAATTCCAATTGAAGCATCCGAATAGACTTCTCTAGTAGCCAAATATTGTGCATATGCAATATCATGGCCACCTCCAATTAAAAAAGCCTGTTTATGTTGCTTAATAACCTTAGCAGACAATCGTGCCATCTCTTGTTGCGTTTCTCTAAGATGATTACTTGTATGTTCAACATTACCGTAATCAATCAACATTTCGCATTCACTTAAATCTGGAAGTTTCGCGAATTCATGTTTTATGATATCTGGACCCTTCCTTGATCCGATTCTACCTTTATTGTTTTCAACACCTTTATCCACGGCATATCCTAAGAGACCAACACCTGTCTTATCACTTACGTTTTCCATATTTTCCAAATTAGCGAACTTTACTGTTTGAAAATGTCTAAACTGTTTAGGATCTGTTTCACTATCCAAACGACCAGTCCATAGTTTTGGATTACCTTGTGTATACATTATGTTGCCCCCTATTTATTTACTCTATAGCATTATCTTACATCATAATGAGATTTATCGTTACCATTTGTTTATATTTATGATTACCCTTTTCAAATTAATTTAAGACATTAAAAATTGTTTTCAATCATATAAAAATAATTCAAGACTATTACATTTTAATGATATTTAAAATGGACAATTTATTTATGGCCTTGTAATATGTATAATATTAAAGAAAGAGTTTTTACGGTTACCCTAATGGAGGTTACATAAATGAAGACGAATCGTATATCAGGATTTCAATGGGCGTTAACTATCTTCGTATTCTTCGTTGTCACGATGGCGCTATCATTAATCCTACGAGATTTTCAAGCATCAGTAGGTATTAAACGTTTTGTATTTGATATTACTGATCTTGCACCGTTTATCGCAGCAATTGTTTGTATTATTGCATTTAAAGATAAACGTACTCAATTAGCTGGATTAAAGTTTTCAGTTGATATTAGAGTCATTGAACGTATATTACTAGCATTGATTTTACCGCTAGTTATTTTCATGATTGGCATGTTTAGTTTTAACACATTTGCCGATAGTTTTATTTTATTACAAGCAACTGATTTATCTGTATCAGTTCCTACAATTATTATTGGTCATATTTTAATGGCATTTTTTGCGGAGTTTGGATTCCGTTCTTATTTACAAAATATTGTAGAAAATAAAGTTAATACATTTTTCGCTTCAATCATTGTCGGTTTAATTTATTCTATATGGGCCGCTAATACGACATATGGAATGGAATATGCGGGATACCATTTCCTTTATACTTTCATGTTCTCAATTATTATTGGTGAACTCATACGTGCAACTAAAGGACGTACGATATATATCGCTCTCGTATTCCATGCATCAATGTCATTTGCACAAGTGTTCTTATTTAGTGAAGAAACTGGCGACCTATTCTCAATGAAAGTTATCGCATTAAGTACGACGTTAGTGGGCATTGTCTTTATCATTTTAAGTTTAATTATTAGATTTATTGTTTATAAAACAACTAATCGTTCACTTGATGAAGTTGAACCTAATAATTATTTAGACCATATGAATGATGACGATACAACTACTTCAAATGAAACAAAGTCTGAAGATCATGAACATAATGATAAAAAAGACAGCTTCACTGAGAGTCAACTTAATGAAGATCATGTTGAACTTAAATCACAGTCTGAGAATCAAACTGATTCTTCAAATGAAAAACTTAAAGAGAACACATCTTATAAAGAAGATAGACGTTCATCTGTAGTTGATGATGCTAAGGATGAAATAGATCAAATGAAAGATACATCTAGTCACAAAACTGAGAAGTAAAGCTTATATTACGCCTTCTTTTAAGGCTCTATAATAAATTGGACTGATGACTAAAAATCATCAGTCCAATTTTTATGTTTTTGAATAGAAAAAAGGCGCAATTACCTCTATAATTATTAGCTACCAAACAAAAT
>NZ_JBXARC010000023.1:0-34079 GCF_058807855.1 Staphylococcus sp. GW821-FHT11H10
AAAGACAATTTCTATATTATTTCAATAGAAATTGTCTTTTTTTCACTTATCCAAGAACTTTATGTCCCGGACTCTTTTTTATTTAATAAGAAGATACGTTAGAAAATAAGTAACTATAATTATTACTAAACATGCTAACGTACAATCTTGTTAAATATAACTACATAAAAGGGTGTCAAATGTATAAACTCAATATAGTTAATAATATTTTTTATAAAATCTATAAATATTCTGACATCTTACTGTAATTTATCGCCATAGTTATGTAAAATAAAATGTATATCTATTGAAAAGGAAGTTGATCTCGAATGTGGAAAGAAAAAGTTCAAGAATATGAAGGTCAAATTATCGATGATTTGAAAGGTCTGCTTTCAATTGAGAGTGTCAGAGATGATTCAAAAGCATCTGATGAAACTCCAGTTGGTCCTGGACCACGACAAGCACTCGATTATATGTACGAAATTGCACAAAGAGATGGTTTTTCTACCCATGATGTAGATCACATTGCAGGCAGAATTGAAGCGGGCAAGGGTGACGATGTATTAGGCGTTTTATGCCACGTTGATGTTGTACCCGCCGGAGATGGTTGGGATTCAGACCCATTTAACCCAGTTGTAACTGATGATGCAATTATTGCTAGAGGTACGTTAGATGATAAAGGCCCTACAATAGCTGCTTATTATGCAGTTAAAATTTTAAATGACATGAAAGTTGATTGGAAGAAACGTATTCATATCATTATAGGTACGGATGAAGAATCCGATTGGAAATGTACTGAAAGATATTTCCAAACTGAAGAAATGCCTACATTAGGATTTGCACCGGATGCAGAATTTCCAGCTATTCATGGTGAAAAAGGTATAACAACTTTCGATTTAGTCCAAAATAGCACTTCTGAAGACCAAGATGAACCAGATTATGAATTAATATCGTTTGAATCTGGACAACGTTATAATATGGTGCCAGATCATGCACAAGCTAGAGTATTTGTAAAAGAAAATATGACAGACGTTGTACAACATTTTGAACACTACTTAGACCAACATAAATTACAAGGTGAGAGTGTTGTTGATAGTGGTGAGTTAGTTTTAACGCTTGAAGGTAAAGCTGTTCATGGTATGGACCCTTCATTAGGAGTTAATGCTGGTTTATATTTATTAGATTTCATATCAACATTAAATTTAAATCAAACGGCAAGAGAGTTTGTAGACTTTAGTAATCGTTATCTTCATGAATCACACTTTGGTGAGAAAATGGGTATGAAATTCCATACGGACGTCATGGGTGATGTAACAACAAATGTTGGTATAATTTCTTACGATAACAAACAAGGTGGACGTTTTGGCATAAACTTACGCTATCCTCAAAAATTTGAGTTTGAAGAAGCAATACAACGATTTACAAAAGAAATTAAAGCATATGGATTTGACCTTGAATTAGGAAAAGTTCAACAACCTCATTTTGTAGACAAAAATGATCCATTTGTACAAAAATTAGTTAAAGCTTATAGAAATCAAACTGGTGATATGTCTGAACCATATACAATAGGTGGGGGAACATATGCTAGAAATCTTGATAAAGGTGTAGCGTTTGGGGCTATGTTTGAAGATTCAGAGGATTTAATGCATCAAAAGAATGAGTATATTACTAAAAAACAATTGTTCAACGCGACAAGTATCTATTTAGAAGCAATTTATTCACTATGTGTGGAGGGATAATCTATGACAAAAGTTTTTATTAACGGCGAATTTATCGACCAAAATGAAGCTAAAGTATCTTATGAAGACCGTGGTTATGTATTTGGTGATGGAATTTATGAATACATTAGAGCATATGATGGGAAATTATTTACAGTAACAGAACACTTTGAACGATTTATTAGAAGTGCAAGTGAAATTCAATTAGATTTAGGCTATACTGTCGAAGAATTAATAGATGTAGTTAGAGAATTATTAAAGGTAAATAATATTCAAAATGGTGGTATCTATATTCAAGCTACGCGTGGTGTAGCACCAAGAAATCACTCGTTCCCAACTCCAGAAGTAAAGCCAGTTATTATGGCATTTGCTAAAAGTTATGACCGTCCATATGATGATTTAGAAAATGGTATTAATGCAGCTACTGTTGAAGATATTAGATGGTTACGTTGTGATATTAAAAGTTTAAACCTTCTAGGAAATGTACTTGCAAAGGAATATGCGGTTAAATACAATGCTGGTGAAGCAATTCAACATAGAGGGGAAACTGTTACAGAAGGCGCTTCTAGTAATGTATATGCGATTAAAGATGGTGCTATTTATACGCATCCCGTTAATAATTACATTTTAAATGGTATTACTCGTAAGGTTATTAAATGGATTTCTGAAGATGAAGATATTCCTTTTAAAGAAGAAACATTCACTGTTGAATTCTTAAAAAATGCTGATGAAGTCATTGTTTCTAGTACATCTGCTGAAGTGACACCAGTTGTTAAGATTGATGGTGAACAAGTTGGTGACGGTAAGGTAGGTCCTGTGACTCGTCAATTACAAGAAGGCTTTAATAAATATATTGAATCTAGAAGTAGTTAATTCATTAAAATAATTAATTGAAGAGCGTACTAATTCTTAAAAGATAGAATTTTAGTACGTTCTTTTTTATTTTTCAGTGTGAATAAATTAAATGAATTAAATTAAAAATACTCAGTTTAAAGATATGAAAATGTGTTATAATGAAACCTAAAGATTGAATCGAATTTTAGCAAGTATCGACTAGTAAAATGTATCTTTTTGTTTCTCATTTTCAGTTGAAAAAGAAGGCTAAAAATTATAAAATCAACATTGAGTGATAAAAGAGACGTATTTATTTAAATAAGTGTTAGGGGACAATAACATATTATTTAAAATTATGACTTATATGTAAAAACATAACTATTTTGAAATAAATAATCTATTTTCCAACAAATGATTATAATAAATTAGAATATATGGCTCTTGAAAACTATATTTCTCGAGCCATTTTCTAATTGAAAGTGAGGTGAACGAGTTGGAGCAGTTTTATCAATTAGGGTGGACACTTGATTCTGCAGGTGGCGCTTCAGGTGAAGCATACATGGCTGAACAAGATGGACAAAAGCTATTTTTAAAGCGTAATTCTAATCCATTTATAGCAGCGCTTTCAGCTGAGGGGATTGTACCTAAATTAGTTTGGACTAAACGTATTGAAACAGGTGAAGTAGTTACAGCACAACATTGGAAAAATGGCCGAGAATTAGAACCTGATGAAATGTATCAATCACGAGTTGCTGCATTATTAAAAAAGATTCATGGTTCAAAACCTTTACTCAATATGCTTAAACGAATGGAAATGGAACCAATCACACCTAATATTATGTTAAAAAAGATTAATGCTTCATTATCAAGAGAAGTATTAACACATCATATTATTCGTAAATCATTAACATATTTAGAAGAACACATACCTAACCTAGATTCTCGCTTTTTTACTGTTGTACACGGAGATGTGAATCATAATAATTGGTTATTATCTGATAGGGATGAGTTGTTCTTAGTAGATTGGGAAGGTGCAATGATTGCTGATCCTGCAATTGATATTGGAATGCTGCTTTATAACTACGTTCCCGAAAAAAACTGGTCAGACTGGTTTAAAACATACGGTGTAGAAGAGAACATTGAATTAAATAAGCGTATGAAATGGTATACGGTAATTCAATCAATCGGAATGGTTCAGTGGTATGAAGAACAGAAAAGATTTAAAGATATGAATAATTGGTTGAAATTCTTAAATGAGGTTATGAATAGTAATTTATTTATCTAAGGGAGATTTCGTGTATGAGAGTTCGCTATAAACCATGGGCGGAAGATTATTTAAAAGAACATCCTAATTTAGTTGATATGGATGGGGCGCATGCTGGAAAAATGTCAGAGTGGTTTGATAAAGAGCAACCGATTTATATAGAAATTGGATCTGGTATGGGGCAATTTATAACAACACTAGCTTCTAAATTCCCAGAAATAAATTTTGTTTCTATGGAACGTGAGAAAAGTGTAATGTATAAAGTGTTGGATAAAGTGAAGGAACTAAACCTGACAAATTTAAAAATGATATGTAATGACGCTATAGAATTAAATGAGTATTTTAATGATGGTGAAGTCTCTCGAATCTATTTAAATTTCTCAGATCCTTGGCCAAAGAAAAGGCATGCTAAACGTCGATTGACATATCATACTTTTTTAGCTTTATATCAACAAATTTTAAAAGAAGATGGAGAAATTCATTTTAAAACGGATAATAGAGGTTTGTTCGCTTTCAGTTTAGAAAGTATGTCGCAATATGGGATGTACTTTACGAAGTTAAATCTAAATCTACATGATGAAGATGATGAAGATAATATTTTGACAGAATATGAAAAGAAATTTTCTGAAAAAGGTTCTAGAATTTATCGTATGGAAGCAAAATTTCATAAATCTATTTAACATTAGTTAGTAAAGTTTCAATAGTAAGTATTATTGAAATAATGTATTACAAATATTAAATTAGTGATAGAAAAGTGAAGTTAACACCAATAAAATTTACTCAGTTCTAATCACCCTACAGGAGTGGTACAATGATTCATTATGAATGATGTGCCACTCCTGTTTATTTATTTTTAAAGTGGATATTGTATTGTAAGTTAGTTTGATATGTGAACACTTGATAGATAAAAAGACAAATGGAGGGTGTTTAATATGAAATTAGGCGCATTTAACATCAATTATTTAAATGGTGGTATAACACAAATGGATGGTGGGGCCATATTTGGAGTAGTTCCTAAACCATTATGGACTAAACGATATGCTGTTAATGAGAAAAACCAAGTTCCAAATTTAACTTATCCAATTTTAATTCAAACAGGGGATAAAAATATTTTAATTGATGCTGGAATTGGTAATCATAAATTAACTGATAAACAACTTAAAAATTATGGTGTCACGTATGAAAGTCAAATACATGATGAACTAGAAAAATTAAATTTAAATGTTGAAGATATAGATATGGTACTTATGTCCCACATGCATTTTGATCATGCAACTGGTCTAACAGATGTTGACGGCAACTCAATTTTTTCGAATGCTACTCATTTTGTGCAACAAGACGAGTGGCATGAATTTACAAGTCCTAACATCCGTAGTAAGGCAACTTATTGGGAAATCAATAGAGGTACTTATGAAAATAAATTAATACTTTTTGATAAAGAGGTTGAAGTCTATCCAGGCATTCATATGAAACATGTTGGTGGTCATAGTTATGGACAATCAATTATTACGATTGAAAGTGAAGGAGAGAGAGCTGTCCATATGTCTGATATATTGCCTACGAATGCACATATTAATCCGTTATGGGTTATGGCATATGACGATTATCCAATGCAATCCATTCGAGAAAAAGAAAGATTAATTCCATATTACATTTATCAAGATTATTGGTTCTTGTATTATCATGATAATGTATTCTTCGCGGCTCAATATGAACGTGATGGCAAAACAATTAAGCAGTCAATTAAGCGTTAATGATTGACTAGTGAAATGTTGGTTTTAGGATTGCTTTAATAATAGAAATTACATGTAAAAAAATGGTAAGAGGAGTGGGCATATTTTATTTCCCACTTCTCTTGCCTTTTACTTTATTATAATTCTACAATATTAATGATTTCTCCCGATTTAGCATCCGCATAAAATATATATTCAACTTGCTGATTATTCTTAATTTGAGTTATGCCACCTTGAAAGATTAATCTGTTTGGATATAAATTGTCATCGACATACGGCTCATGAAGAATAAATGAGCCTTTAACATTCATAAAGTAAGATTTGGCTTCTTTCAGAACATTACTAGGATTTTGGATTTTATTCTTTTCTCTAAGAAAATAAATAAATGTAATAGTAGCAATACTTGTAAGTAAAGCAACTGAAATTGAGATGTATTTGTAAGTTTGACGTGTCATAATCTTTACCTCTCTATTAATAGTTCTTATCATTAGTGTACCATATTCAAAATGATATAATACATTTAAGGAGTGTGTTAGTTAAGATGGACAAGAAAAAAACTTTAGAGCGAATTAAATCATTAACTGAATTACATGGTGCGCCTGGTTTTGAAGAAGACGTACGAAATTATATGAAAAAAGAAATGGCACCATATGTTGATGAATTTATTGTAAATCATATGGGTGGTTTCTATGGAGTCAAAAAATCTAAGAAAGCTAACGCCAAGAGGGTAATGATAGCTGCACATATGGATGAGATTGGATTTATGATTACAAATATTACAACAAATGGTATGTTACAGTTCACCAATCTTGGAGGAGTAGCAAATGATATATGGCAGGGTCAACGCCTTCAAGTTAAAAACAGAAAGGGAGATATAATTGTAGGGATTGTTTCTAATATACCTAAACACTTTAGAACTGGAAATGAAGCGGTACCTGAAATCAAAGATTTATTGTTAGATATAGGTGCAAGTTCTGATGAAGAAGTAAGGGAATTAGGTATTGAAATAGGAGATACAATAGTTCCAAATACTGAATTGACGCAGTTATCTGAATATCGATATAGTGCTAAAGCATGGGATAATCGATATGGTTGTGTCATTGCAATTGAAATACTAGAATTGTTGAGTGATGTAGAATTGGATGTCGATTTATATGTTGGTGCTAACGTCCAAGAAGAAGTAGGATTACGTGGTGCTAAGCCAGCTGCTGAATTAATTCAGCCTGATGTTGCTTTGGTTGTAGATTGTTCACCTGCGAATGATATTAAAGGTGTAAATCAATTATCAGGTGAATTAGGTGGTGGAACATTAATCCGTATTAAAGACGGTACTATGATTCTACAACCAGAATTTAGAGATTATCTAATTAAGTTAGCTGAAGACAATCATATAAATTATCAATACTACATATCTCCAGGCGGTACAGATGGTGGAGAAATACACAAAGCTAATATTGGTATTCCAACTGCAGTAATTGGTGTTTGTGCTAGATATATTCACAGTACGAATGCAGTTTTTGATATTAGAGATTACTATTCTGCTAGACAATTACTTGAACAAGTTATATTAAATTTAAATATAGAACAAATTAACAAATTACAATTCCAAGATTAAGGAGTAGATTAAAATGATAAAATTAGAATCTGAATCTCAATTTAATTCACTTAAGAAAGAAAACACAGTATTTGAATTTACAGCAGGATGGTGCCCTGACTGTCGTATCATCGAACCTGATTTACCACGTTTAGAAGAGAAGTATACTCATTTTAATTTTGTTTCAGTTGATAGAGATGAATTTATAGATTTAGCTATTGAAAATGATATTATGGGTATCCCAAGCTTTTTAGTGTATAAAAATGATGAATTAGTAGGTAGTTATATTGGAAAAGAACGAAAATCTATTGAACAAATTGATGAATTCTTGAGTAAATATGTTTAATTAAAAAGTAATTTGAAAAATAGTAGAATTTAAACTCTAACTTATTTTTTTGTAATTGACTACAAATTTATTGTAAAATAGCATAAGGTGCGAATATAGGAGTGTTAAACATGAATGTTTTTCAAATAAGAGATAAATTAAAACAACGTTTAGCGCATCTAAATGTTGATTTTAAATTTGATCGTGAAGAGGAAACATTACGTATATATAGACAAGACAATTATAAAGGTGTAACAATCAAATTAAACGCAATTGTCGCTAAATATGAAGTCCAAAAAGAGAAAATTATAGATGAAATTGTTTATTATGTCGAAGAAGCAATCGCTCAAATGGATGATGAAAGCATTGAAAAAATGACTAACATCCAGATTATGCCTGTCATACGTGCTACAAGCTTTGATAAAAAAACAAAAGAAGGTCATCGTTTTATCATTGAAAAGCATACAGCTGAAACCAATATTTATTACGCACTTGATTTAGGTAAATCTTACCGACTAATTGATGAAAGTATGTTGGAGTCACTTGGTTTAACTGAACAACAAGTTAAAGAAATGTCATTATTCAACATACGCAAACTCAAAAATGAATATAAAACAGATGAAGTTAAAGGAAACATTTTCTATTTTGTAAATTCAAATGATGGGTACGATGCTAGTCGTATCTTGAATACGAAATTTTTAGATGATATCTATCAACAGTGTGAAGGTGAAATGTTAGTAGCTGTTCCACATCAAGATGTCTTAGTTATTGCTGATATACGTAATAAAACTGGTTATGATGTAATGGCTCATTTGACAATGGAATTCTTCACTAAGGGATTAGTTCCAATTACATCATTATCATTTGGTTATGAAAAAGGACATTTTGAACCTATATTCATTTTGGGTAAAAATAATAAACAAAAGCGAGATCCAAATGTTATTCAACGATTAGAAGCAAATCGAAAAAGATTTAATAATAAGAAATAATTGATATAGAGGAGATTTTAAATGAATTTATTTTACAATAAAGATGGAGTAGGGGATGTAGCTTTTCTACAAATAGAACCTACTGATGGACCGTTTGAATATAAAAAACAAGGCGATATTGTTGAAATTAGTAAGGAAGGAACAATAGTCGGTTTTAATATATTTGAATTTTCAAGATATAACAAAATAAGTGGAAACGGACATATTAAATTAACTTCTGAACTAGTGGATGCTGTTCAGAAAGCCATAAATAAATCAGGATTAGACTATCAATTAAATGCAGATTTATCTCCTAAGTTTGTAGTTGGATATGTTGAAACTAAAGAAAAACATCCAGATGCTGATAAATTAAGTGTTTTAAAAGTAAATGTTGGTAATGAGCATTTACAAATCGTATGTGGTGCACCAAATGTTGAGGCAGGCCAAAAGGTGGTTGTCGCAAAAGTAGGAGCAGTAATGCCAAGTGGTATGGTTATTAAAGATGCTGAATTACGTGGTGTAGCTTCTAGTGGAATGATTTGTTCTATGAAAGAATTAAATTTACCAAACGCACCTCAAGAAAAAGGTATAATGGTATTAAGTAATGACTATGAAATTGGTCAAGCATTTTTCGATTAATATAGGAAGGAAGTGAATTTATGAGTTGGTTTGATGATTTATTTAGTAATAAAGAGAATTCTGATGAAGAATTGCTCAGACGCAAAAGTAAACGTCGTAATGGCGATCTAACTCAAAATAAAGATGATTCATTACTTCCTGAAAACAACGATATATATGATCGTCCAAGAGGTAAGTTTCGTTTCCCTATCGATGTGGGTCAAGACGAGAATTATGAAGAAGCAATTTATCGTGACAGTAATGATGATATTGGTAGTTATAGACCACATTCTAGTAATGACCATAGTTCATATGATTCATTTGATTACGAAGGTCATACAAATCAATCTAATAATTATGCTAAGTATGATAGTTCAGAAGATTCAAGAAGACGACGTAGAAGAAATCATATAAATCAAGATGATACTGGTATACCTTCTATTAAATCAAGAAGCCCTAAGTCATCAAATAAATATATTGATACACGTGAGTCACAACGCTTTAATAAACATCAAAACAATTACTCTAGTACCAATGTTTCAAATTATTCAAAAGCTAATTCAAATCACCAATCTAGAGTTAAGTTACAATCAGAGAGATTTAAATCAAACTATCATTTAAGTTCTGAACCTACATATCACCGTTCAAGTTTTAAAACATCGGAAGTACCATCTGCTATTTTTGGAACTAAAAAGCGTAGACCAATCGAAAACGGTGTAATACCACCTGTTAAAGATGATGAAGATTCAAAAGAGTCTATAACAAAATATAGTTCAAGCACAGTTGAACATGTTCCCCATGAAAGTAATCATGCTATAGCTGACAATTCAAATAAGGAAGATACTAAACGTTCCTCACAATTAGATTCATCAATTACCATTGAAAATGAATCAACTATAGAATCAAGTTCTAATACCTCTAATAATAATGAGCGTACTCCAAATTATTCAAAACGTGATAACACGGTGAATATTGAAAATATTTATGCTTCTCAGATTGTAGAGGAAATTAGAAAAGAAAGAGAGCGTAAAGTTCAACAAAAGCGTAAATTTAAAGAAGCCTTACAAAATAAACGACAACAAACTGATGAAGAAGATAGTATACAAAGAGCAATCGACGAAATGTATGCTAAGCAAGCAGAACAATATACTGGTGAAAGTTCACTTAATCAAGGTGACAATGTAAGCAACAAATCGAATGAAAGTGAAATCGATAAAAGCAAGCATAGTTATCATAGTAAGGACAAATCATTAGCTGATGAGCATAATAGGCTAGTTCAAAATCAAACTGATGAACAAACTAATAGTGATAATGTTGATAATCAAACAGAAGTTTCAAATGAATCTCTTGAACCCTACAATTATGAAGAAATTGATTTAAATCAAGTTTCAAGCGTCCAACAAGTTAGACAGGATGATGTACAAGTTAAAGATGTATTAGAAGAACAATCGTCAAAAATTAACAATAATAAAGTGGAAAGTTATTCAAATGAAAAATTTGATGACTACTTAGAGGACACCAATAGTCATGAAGAAATGCTTCATGATGATGATTTACATGAGCAAGTCATGGATGATGAAAATGAAGGTATTAGTAATAAAACAACTGATGAAAACAATGATGAAAAAATAGACGATGCTAATTATAGAGAGATTAATGAATCAGAATCACTTATGCAAGATAAAGCGAATGATTTAAAATTTAATGATGAAGTGAATAACTCTGAAAATCAACAAAATTCATCTGAAAATAATATCAATAATGCTGTTCGAAATGCTGTTTCTTCTGATATAGAATACGCAACTAATGAAGATGAAGAAAATGATGAAAGATTGGCACAAGATACGAATAAAGAAGATCAAAAGTTATCACAATCAGAAGATATACAACATGAATCTTTAAATAACGAAGATGTATCATTAACGTCTAATAAAACAGATGATTCAGAACATCTTGAAAAAGATAGTTTAAATGAAGATAAAAAAGCTGAACCATCATTTAATAAAACTAATAAAGCACCACAAAAAATGTCAATCAAGCCTGGTAGTAAACCATTTAATGTAGTAATGACACCTTCTGATAAGAAACGTGTAATGGATGCTAAAAAAAATTCAGTTTCAAGAAACAAAGTTAATGTGCCTGAATTAAAACCAGAAACAAAAAAAGAAGCACAAGATGAGAAAATGAATGCAGAATTCGACAATCATTTAAATGAGTCACAATTAAATTCTGACGAATCATCTGATTTTAATGTGGCATCACTTGAATACAATGAAAGTTCCGAACATTCGGTTGAAAAAGACAATATTATTAATGACGAAAACACAAGAGAAAATGAACATCAAGATGTTGATAATAGTCAAAACAATGATATGCCTAAAGGAAATCAATTTAGTAAAGTTCAAAATTCAAATAATCAAAATGATAATAAACATGATATTAATGAGTTTGTTTCTAAAGAGGGTTATTCCGAAGTTACTTCAACAAAGAATCATAAAGATGGAGATGACGCTAATCATAAGGCTCCTATAAGAAGAGGACCTAATATTAAGCTACCAAGCCTTGATCTATTAGAAGATCATGAAGAACATGAAATAGATGAATCATGGATTGAAGAAAAAAAACAAGAACTAAATGACGCTTTTTATTATTTTAATGTACCTGCTGAAGTTCAAAATGTTACAGAAGGACCAAGTGTAACTCGTTTTGAATTGGCGGTAGAAAAGGGTGTCAAAGTTTCAAGAATTACAGCTTTACAAGATGATATTAAAATGGCTCTAGCTGCTAAGGATATTCGAATTGAAGCACCAATTCCTGGAACAAGTTTAGTTGGTATTGAAGTACCGAATTTAAATCCTACGAAAGTCAATTTAAAATCTATTTTAGAGAGTCCAAAATTTAAAAATGCCGAGTCTAAATTAACAGTAGCAATGGGTAATCGAATCAATAATGAACCATTATTGATGGACATAGCTAAAACACCTCACGCATTAATTGCAGGGGCGACTGGTTCAGGTAAATCTGTGTGTATCAATAGTATTTTAATGTCATTACTTTACAAAAATCATCCTGAAGAATTAAGATTATTACTTATTGACCCTAAAATGGTAGAACTTGCACCATATAACGATTTACCACATTTAGTTTCACCAGTTATTACTGATGTAAAGGCAGCTACACAAAGTTTAAAATGGGCAGTAGATGAAATGGAAAAACGTTACAAATTATTTGCGCAATTCCACGTAAGAAATATTACTGCTTTCAATAAAAAAGCACCATATGAGCAAAGAATGCCAAAAATTGTTATTGTAATTGATGAGTTAGCTGATTTAATGATGATGGCACCTCAAGAAGTAGAACAATCAATTGCTCGAATAGCTCAAAAGGCTCGTGCATGCGGAATACACATGTTAGTTGCAACACAACGACCTTCTGTCAATGTCATTACTGGTTTAATAAAATCTAACATACCTACACGTATTGCATTTATGGTATCTTCAAGCGTTGACTCAAGAACGATTTTAGATAGTGGCGGTGCAGAACGCTTGTTAGGATATGGGGATATGCTTTATTTAGGTAGCGGAATGAATAAACCAATTCGTGTCCAAGGTACTTTTGTTTCGGATGATGAAATTGATGATGTAGTTGATTTCATTAAAGATCAAAGAGAACCTGACTATTTATTCGAAGAAAAGGAATTACTTAAAAAGAATCAAACACAAGCTCAAGATGAATTATTTGATGATGTGTGTGAATTTATGGTTAAAGAAGGACATATATCTACTTCATTAATTCAAAGACATTTCCAAATTGGTTATAACCGTGCAGCTCGAATTGTAGATCAACTTGAACAATTAGATTATATTTCAGGTGCAAACGGTTCTAAACCTAGAGATGTATTTATAACTGAAGCAGACTTAAAGAAAGAATAATTTAAAGGAGTTTTATGTATATGACGCATTATCATTTTGTTGGTATTAAAGGCGCTGGAATGAGTTCATTAGCACAGATCATGCATGATCTTGGTCATGAGGTGCAAGGGTCTGATATTGAAAAATATGTATTTACCGAAGTAGCATTGAAAAATAAAGGAATTAAAATACTACCATTTAATGCAGATAATATTAAAGAAGGGATGGTAGTAATACAAGGTAATGCGTTTCCAGATACTCATGAAGAAATTGTTAAAGCGCATGATTTAAAATTAGATGTTATTCGCTATCATGACTTCTTAGGTCATGTAATTGATCAATATACATCAGTTGCAGTTACAGGTGCTCACGGAAAAACGTCAACAACTGGTTTATTATCACATGTTATGAATGGTGATAAAAAAACGTCATTCTTGATTGGTGATGGAACTGGTATGGGATTACCTGCGAGCGATTATTTTGCATTTGAAGCATGTGAATATCGTCGACATTTCCTAAGTTATCATCCAGATTATGCAATTATGACAAATATTGACTTCGATCATCCTGATTACTTCAAAGATATTGATGATGTAGCAAGTGCTTTCCAAAGCATGGCGCACAATGTCAAAAAAGCAATTATTGCTTGGGGTGATGATGATCATCTAAGACAACTTAAAGCTGATGTTCCAATTTATTACTATGGATTAAATAAAAATGATGATATTTACGCAGATAACATTCAAATCACGGATAAAGGCACTCAATTTGATGTTTATGTTAATGGTGAATATTATGATCAATTTTTATCACCTCAGTACGGTGATCATAATATCCAAAATGCATTAGCTGTTATCGCAATTAGTTACCTAGAAAAGATGGACGTTAACAACATTAAAGAGGCATTAGAAACATTTGGTGGTGTAAAACGTCGCTTTAATGAAACAAATGTTGCTAATCAAGTATTAGTAGACGATTATGCTCACCATCCAAGAGAAATTAGTGCTACAATTGAAACAGCACGTAAAAAATATCCAAATAAAGATATTGTGGCAGTTTTCCAACCACATACTTTCTCAAGAACACAAGCCTTCTTAGATGAATTTGCAACATCATTAAGTAAAGCGGACCATGTTTATTTATGTGAAATATTTGGTTCCATTCGTGAAAATACTGGCGATTTAACGATTCAAGATTTGATAAATCGTATTGACGGATCTGCGCTTATCGAAGAAAATAATATTGACGTATTAGATCAATTTGATAATGCAGTCATCTTATTCATGGGTGCTGGTGACATTCAAAAGTTACAACGTGCATATGAAGAACATGTCGGCATGACAAATGAATTTTAATATGTTTATATATAATTATGTTGGGTATTTATAATTAATAGCTTTTATTTAAAAGTAAATGGTAATTAGGAGGCGTTTTTAATGGATTGGATTTTACCAATTGCTGGAATTATCGCTGCGATTGCATTTTTAGTATTATGTATTGGAATCGTTGTTGTTTTAATTTCAGTTAAAAAGAATTTAGATCACGTTGCTAAAACACTTGATGGTGTTGAAGGCCAAGTTCAAGGTATTACTCGTGAAACAACTGATTTACTTCACAAAGCTAATCGCTTAACTGAAGATATTCAAGGAAAAGTTGAACGTTTAAACTCTGTTGTCGATGGTGTTAAAGGCATCGGTGATTCAGTACAAAACTTAAATGGTTCAGTTGATCGTGTAACTAACTCAATTACACATAATATTTCTCAAAATGAAGATAAAATTTCTCAAGTAGTTCAATGGTCAAATGTTGCAATGGAAATTGCTGACAAATGGCAAAATAGACACTACCGTAGAGGAAGTGCAAACTACAGAAACACATCTGTAGGTAATGATGCAAATCATTCTAACGAAAATTACACTACTAACGTTGAGAAAAACTTTTAATATGATTCAATCAAATGCACTTAAATGAGGTTTTTACTTATTTAAGTGCTTTTCTTATAGGAGGAGTTAATATGAGCAAGAAATATAATCGCGACGCATTTGAAACTACAAATTCTGGTAATGATTTACATGGAAAAGGTGCTAATCAACAAGACAACACATCACAATCAAATGCGACAAAGCATTATGACAGAGATTCATTTGCAACATCTAATACAGGTAGTGATTTGCATGGACAAGGTGCTAATCAACAAGATAGTGCAGCACAATCAAATGCGACAAAACATTACAACAGAGATGAATTTGAAAAAAATAATTTTGGTCATGATTTACATGATAATGGACCAAACCAAAAAAATGGTAAATCTAGACAAGGTTTAAATACAGAACATTATAATAGAGACGAGTTTGTGACTAACAACACTGGTAAAGATTTACACGGTCAAGGTGAAAATCAAAATTCTAATAATTATGATGTTTCAAATTCTCAATATAGTCACAACAAGTTCAGTTCTCATCCTTCACGTAAGGACTTTGTAATTAGTTTTATTACAGGTGCTTTAATCGGTTCAGCTGTAGGTTTATTTTATAAAAATAAAGCTGAAGAAAAAATTGATGGTGCGAAGACTAAAGAAAAAGAATTGAGAAATCGTTACCAAAATATTAAGCAACAAACTGAAAGTAACATCGAAAATGTTAAGCAAAAAATTGATGACTTTAAAAACAGAGACAATTCAGAAGTTAGCAATGATGAACTTGTAGCTCAACAAAATGCAATCAAAGCTGAAACGTCGAATAATTTAGCAGATCAATCACCACAAGCGCAAGAAATACAAGAAGCTAAAGCTGAAGCTAAAAAAGATTCAAAATCGAAAGAAATTAGTGCTACAGAATTAGCTGCACAACAAAATGCAATCAAAGCTGAAACGTCAGATGATTTATCAGACCAATCACCACAAGCACAAGAAATACAAGAAGCTAAAGCTGATGAAATTCAGAATTTAAGAAATAATGAAGATAATAGTGCTGAAGAAATTGTAGCTCAACAAAACGCAATTAAAGCTGAAACGTCAGATGATTTATCAGACAAGTCACCACAAGCGATAGAAATACAAGAAGCTAAAGCTGAAACAGAGAAAGAAGAAGAAAATGAACCTAAAGAGGTTAAGGTTAGTGCAACTGAATTAACAGCACAACAAAATGCAGTAAAAGTTGAATCATCAAATAATAATTTATCAGATTCTTCAATTAAGGATAATGCAAGCCATAATAAACATGTTACTGCGAAAAATCTAGCATCAGCTGCTAAAACAAAAAAAAGTAAATTAGATAATGACTTAAACGTAGCCAATAAAACAAAAACTTTATTAGAAGAGCCTTCTGTTGCTAAATCAATTGGTAATAAAACTGTACCTAATTTAGTAACAAAAAATAATAATACTTTTAACAATGATGAAGATCAAGTTAAAAATAATCAAGCTCACGCTACTTCTAAATTTGAAAATGGTGTTATCACACACGATACAAAATCAAACAATGAAAAATCAACAGGGAATAGTAAGCAATCACAAAACGAACCAAAAGCTAAAAATAAAACACCTAAACAACAACAAAGAGCTGAAAAAGCTAAAAGTAAAATAGATAAACGTACTTTTAATGATTAATGATACTTTAACTTATTGATTAAGTTAATATTCATTCATTATATGGAGTGGATTCAGAAATCTATATATATTAGATTTTTGATTCGCTCCATTTTTTATATCGAAAACGATTAATTAAACATTTCACAATAATAATTAGATAATTCATAAATTTTAGAAAATTTTTGGACTTCTAAGGTTGAACTATTATTTTTAAATTGTTAGAATATTATCTAACTAATATTATTTTATCGCTTTAAAGTAATATAATTGATTAAGTAACTTTTATTGAGGTGAGTAGTAATGTCAACGAAATTAGAACAATACAGAGAAGAAATTGTTTCGATTAATAATCAAATTTTAGAATTATTATCTAAACGTGGAGAGTTAGCTCAAAAGATTGGTGAAGAAAAAATAAAACAAGGCACAAAAGTTTATGATCCACAGCGCGAAAAGGAAATGATTAATGAATTAATGGATCGTAACCAAGGACCTTTTAATGATAATGTTATTAAGCAATTATTCAAAGAAATCTTCAAAGCGTCAACTGACTTGCAAAAATCTGAGAATGAAAAACATCTATATGTATCACGTAAATTAAAACCTGAAGATACAATTGTTAAATTTGACAACGGTGGCATTATTGGCGATGGGAATAAATCATTTGTATTCGGTCCTTGTTCGGTAGAATCTCAAGAACAGGTGGATGCAGTTGCAAAAGATTTGCAAGCTAGGGGAGAAAAATTTATTCGTGGTGGCGCATTTAAACCTCGTACATCACCTTATGATTTCCAAGGTTTAGGCATTGAAGGACTTAAAATTTTAAAAAATGTTAAAGATAAATTCGGTCTAAATGTTGTTAGTGAAATTGTAAATCCTGCTGATTTTGAAGTTGCTGATGAATACCTAGATGTATTTCAAATTGGCGCGCGTAACATGCAAAACTTTGAATTACTGAAAGAAGCTGGCAGAACCAATAAACCTATCCTATTAAAAAGAGGATTGTCTGCCACTATTGAGGAATTTACTTTTGCAGCTGAATATATTGCATCACAAGGGAATAAAAATATTATCCTGTGTGAAAGAGGCATCCGTACTTATGAAAAAGCAACACGTAATACTCTAGATATATCTGCTGTTCCAATTTTAAAACAAGGAACGCATTTACCTGTAATGGTAGATGTAACGCATAGCACAGGACGCAAAGATATTATGTTACCAACTGCAAAAGCTGCTTTAGCTGTTGGTGCAGATGGTGTAATGGCAGAAGTTCATCCAGACCCATCTGTTGCACTAAGTGATAGTGGTCAACAAATGGATTTAAATGAATTTGATCAATTTTACAATGAATTAAAACCATTAGCTGAATTATATAATTCAAAAAAATTAAAATAATAAGTTCACCTAATAAGATAATTGATATACATGAGCTATTCGTTTTACTGAATTATAAGTATGTTTTATAATACTTATTCTGGTAATAATGAATAGCTCTTTAAATTGTCAAACTTTAGCTATTCAATTTATTAATCAACGATTTCATTTTTATTTAATAATATGACAAATCACTCTTTTGTAATTAAAATAATATAAAATATGACATAAATGTGAAATTATTAACAATAGGTTTGAATGAAAGCGATTTTGTGGTAAACTTTGAAAATGAAATGAAAACACGTTATAATAACAAATAAAACGCTTACAAGGAGGAAATTATGACAGTAACTATTTATGATGTTGCTAGAGAGGCCCGAGTATCTATGGCAACCGTTTCACGAGTAGTGAATGGTAATCAAAATGTTAAACCTGAAACTAGAAAAAAAGTTAATGAAGTAATCAAAAGATTAAATTATCGACCAAACGCTGTTGCAAGAGGACTAGCTAGTAAACGAACAACAACAGTAGGCGTTATCATTCCTGACATATCCAATATCTATTATTCTCAATTAGCTCGTGGTATTGAGGATATAGCAACAATGTACAAATATCATTCTATAATTTCTAACTCAGATAATGATTCTGAAAAAGAAAAAGAAATATTTAATAATTTATTAAGTAAACAAGTAGATGGTATTATCTTTTTAGGTGGAACGATTTCTGATGAAATTAAAGATTTAATTAATCAATCATCTGTTCCAGTCGTTGTATCAGGTACGAATGGAAAAGATGACAATATCGCTTCCGTTAATATCGATTTCAAAACTGCAGCAATGGAAATTACTGAGCAACTAATTCAATCAGGTGCTAAAGAATTTGCATTAGTAAGCGGTGATTACTCTAAAAAAGCTCAAGAAGATGTATTTAATGGTCTTAAAGAAGTAGTGGATTGTCATCAATTAAAATTAAATGAAACTGTGCAATTCTCTGGATCTGAAAGTTATAAAGACGGCATTAAAGTATTCGAGGATTTGAAAGGGAATTTACCTGATGCCATTTTATCAATAAGTGATGAACAGGCAATAGGTATTATGCATAGTGCATTAGATGCTGGTATTAGAGTACCAGAAGATTTACAAATTGTTAGCTTCAACAATACACGATTAGTAGAGATGGTAAGACCAAAACTATCTAGTGTTATTCAACCATTATATGATATCGGTGCTGTAGGTATGCGTTTATTAACAAAATATATGAACGAAGAAGAAATTGAAGAACCTAATGTTATTTTACCTCACCGTATTGAATACAGAGGTACAACCAAAGACTAGTAGTAAAAAAATAATTTATTATTAATAGTTACAATTTCAACACATATTAACTGACTAACAGAGAAGGTATGTTATAAACTTTTAAGTTATAGTTGTTTTAAGGGAGCGGTATGATGATTTTAAAATTAAATCATCATACCGCTCCCTTAGTGTGTATACCAATGAACGATTCTACTTGCTCGTTCGTTGTTTTTCTGTGAGATTTCATATGTTCTGGGTATTGTTTGATAGTCGCGATAATCTTCTGTCCAATGTTTAGGTAGGTTTACTGGTGAGTACGCACGCCATTTTTTAATCCATTGTTCTGGTAAAGGACCTTCTTGAATAGGTTTATTAATTAATGCTAAAAATATATGACTCCACGCTCTTGGGACTACTTGCCAAATATTATAACCTCCACCACCAAACATTAAAACTTTTCCATCTGTAAATTTGTGCGCTAATTTATTAATTATATACGGAATTTCGTATAAAGTTTCTAATGAACAACTCATGTGTGTTAAAGGATCTAAGTAATGAATATCCACACCATGTACACTAAGTAGGATATCAGGTTTATAAGCCTCAATAACACTTGTCACGGATTCTTCAAAGACTTTTAAATAATTATCATGTTCAGTATAAGGTTCTAACGGTAAATTTACTGTATAACCATAACCCAAATCTTCGCCACGTTCAGTGTAATGTCCTGAACCTGGAAATAAAAATTTACCTGTTTCATGGATGGAATAACACATGATCGTATTATCAGTATAAAGGCTCCATTGAGTCCCATCACCGTGATGCCCATCAGTATCAATGACCATCACACGCTGGTTATATTTAGTAGCAAGATATTTTGCTGTAATGGCAACATCATTATAAATGCAAAATCCATTGGCACGTCCGGGTAAACTATGATGTAATCCGCCACCTAAGTGACAACCATTTAATATATTTTCATTCATTATTTCATCTGCCAAATTAAGTGCACCGCCAACAATCCTTGCGCTATGTCTGTGCATATGTCGAAATTGGAATGTATCATCTGTATTTAATCCATATTTATTAGCCTCCGATGGACTTAAAATTCCATGAGACGCATGTTTAATTGCTTGTATATAATCATATTTATGAATTAAAGCCAATTCCTCTTCAGTGGCTATTCTAGGATAAATAATTTGATCATCCTTCAACAATTTCATCATTTGGAGTAATTCTGTAGTTAATTTTAATCGCATTTGATTAAAAGGGTGGTTATCATTAAAACGATATTTTAATAGTTCATCTGAATAGACATAACCCGTTCTTAAATTATTTTGCATAAATATCATACCCCTTAAATTTTTAACAGAAATCTTAAAATAAAAATCGATTCTTATAACGTAAATCATCAAAAGACTGTTGCTGATCTAATGTAATTCTGTTACCAATTCTCGCCATTAAACAATTAGCTGGATGACTCGTAATTTCTGGATCATCAGTAGCAAATACTTCTAATCCACCTTTAGACATTAATTTTTGCATCATTTTTTTATATTCAAAAACATCTAATTTAGCTGATTTCAAATCCCAATGCCAATAATACTCAGTTGTCAAAACAATATAGTCTTCAAACTCATCTTGAGAAAGACTTAATGAAATAAGTTCACCACCAAGATGAAACTGTCTAAAATCACGATGTACTTCTATTGCACCTAACTCAATTAAATAGGGTAGCTGTCCTTCAGCCCATCTTTCAAATTCATCGGGATAGTGATATGTTACATACCCTATGACGTGTTTGTTTTCTCGAGCAATATAAATACGACCTTCAGGTAATTGCGTAATTTCTTTCAAAGCGTCAAATTGATCTTTTGCCGGTCTAAAGGCATTTAAGGACTCATCGAAAGAAAGCGTTTTCAAATAATTGCATGAAACAGGGCCTTCAATAGTGAAATGCTTATTGTTAATTATAAGGTGCTTGGTTACGTTTGTTTTAATGTGTTTCATTCATCTCACTCCCAATATGAACTACTATTATAGTTATTTTATATTTATTTAGAGAAATAAACAAATTAAATTGTAATAATTATCTAAAAATTTTGAATAACACAAAAATTAATGTATAATACTTTTTAAAGAAAGCGATTTCATTAAACAAGGGGGAGTTTACAATGAAAGTAGAAGTATTTGAAAGCGAGCAAGGTAATTATAATTTACAAGACTATGAAAAGACATATCAGGACTTTGATTGGGATAAAGTGAAAAAAGCTTTCTCATGGAATGAAACAGGAAAAATAAATATGGCTTATGAGTGTATTGATCGTCATGTTGATAATGGTAAAGGCGATAAAATTGCACTTAATTATAGAGATGAAAAACGTAAAGAACAATATAGTTTTAATGAGTTGAAAGTGCTATCAAATAAGGCTGCCAACGTTTTAGTAGATAAAGCGAATGTTCAAAAAGGGGATCGTGTATTTATCTTTATGCCAAGAACGCCTGAACTATATTTTGCCTTTCTGGGTATTCTAAAAATTGGTGCTATCGTTGGTCCATTATTTGAAGCTTTTATGGAAAAAGCGGTAACTGATAGATTAGAAAATAGTGAAGCAAAAGTCATTGTTACTACAAATAGTTTACTAGGCAGAATTCCTAAGGATAAATTACCTCACTTAGAAACAATAGTAGTTGTTGATGATGAAGTTGATGAACAATATGTTGATTTCAATAAAGAATTGAATCAAGCAAGTGAAGAATTTGATATTGAGTGGTTAAAAGAAGATGATGGTTTAATCTTACATTACACATCAGGTTCTACTGGTCAACCTAAAGGGGTATTACACGTTCAAAAAGCAATGTTACTTCATTATATTTCAGGTAAATATGTATTAGATTTAAAAGAAGACGACATTTACTGGTGTACAGCTGATCCTGGTTGGGTTACAGGTACATCTTATGGTGTGTTTGCACCGTGGTTAAATGGTGTTACAAATTGTATAGCTGGTGGTCGATTCTCCCCTGAACAATGGTATAGCATGATTGAAACATTTAAAGTAACAATTTGGTATACTGCGCCTACAGCATTAAGAATGTTAATGAGCGCTGGTGATGATGTAGTAGAAAAATATGATCTATCATCATTACGTTCAATTTTATCTGTTGGTGAGCCACTTAACCCTGAAGTTATTAAATGGTCTAAAGATGTATATGATAAACGTGTATTAGATACATGGTGGATGACAGAAACAGGGGGCCATATGATTGTGAATTATCCTGCAGTTGACGTTAAATTAGGTTCTATGGGTAAACCATTACCGGGAATAGAAGCTGCTATTATAGATGACTCAGGTAATGTATTACCACCGAACAGAATGGGTAATTTAGCTATTAAAAAGGGTTGGCCATCTATGATGTATTCAATTTGGAAAAACCCTGAAAAATATAATTCTTACTTTATTGGAGATTGGTACGTTTCAGGTGATTCAGCATATCAAGATGAAGATGGTTATTTCTGGTTCCAAGGCCGTGTTGATGACGTTATTATGACTGCTGGTGAGCGTGTAGGTCCATTTGAAGTAGAATCGAAATTAGTTGAGCATGAAGCAGTAGCTGAAGCGGGTGTTATCGGTAAACCAGATCCTGTCAGAGGCGAAATTATCAAAGCCTTTATTTCATTACGCCAAGGCTATGAACCTTCTGATGAGCTAAAAGCAGATATTCGTAAATTTGTTAAAGAGGGGCTATCAGGTCATGCAGCACCAAGAGAAATAGAATTTAAAGATAAATTACCTAAAACACGTTCTGGTAAAATTATGAGACGTGTGTTAAAAGCTTGGGAGCTTAATTTAGATGCAGGCGATTTAAGTACGATGGAAGATTAAACTTTAATGAATATAAGTAAGCTAGGACAATTATTGGTCCTAGCTTTTTTAATGATTAAAGTTGACCTAAGTCGAAATAAAGGTTTTTGAGTTCATACTATGATGTATTTTTACTTTAAATGTTTATATTTATAAAATAAATTTATTTAAATTAGCAGATTTATCATAAAATTAAGTTAAATTTTACACAAATCATTGGAAACGCTCTCAAAAATTCGACATCGCTTACATTGTTAGTTATTATTAATATGTAAGATTAAAAGAAACCTTAAGCAACTGATTTGAGGTATTCTTACATAAATCAAATTATAATTAACAAGGGGTTGAAATAAGTTGGCACATTTATCAGATTTAGATATTGCTAATCAATCAGAACTAAAACCTATTGGAGAAATCGCTGAAAAAGCTGGAATCCCAGCAGACGCATTAGAACAATATGGTCACTATAAAGCTAAGATTGATATCAATCAAATCAAACCAAAAGACAACAAAGGGAAAGTCGTTTTAGTAACTGCAATGAGTCCAACACCAGCAGGTGAAGGTAAATCTACAGTTACTGTTGGATTATCTGATGCGTTCAACGAATTAAAGAAAAATGTAATGGTAGCTTTACGTGAACCAGCATTAGGACCTACATTTGGTATTAAAGGTGGGGCAACTGGTGGAGGTTATGCGCAAGTATTACCAATGGAAGATATTAACTTACACTTCAATGGTGACTTCCACGCAATTACTACTGCAAATAATGCTTTATCTGCATTTATCGATAACCATATACATCAAGGTAATGAATTAGGTATTGATGTACGTCGTGTTGAATGGAAACGTGTATTAGACATGAACGACCGTGCATTACGTCATGTAAATGTTGGTTTAGGTGGACCTACTAACGGTGTACCTCGTGAAGATGGTTTCAATATTACAGTTGCCTCAGAAGTAATGGCAATCTTATGTTTAGCTCGTAATATTAATGACTTAAAAGAAAAAATTAGCCGTATTACTATTGGTTACACTCGTGATCGTAAACCAGTTACAGTTGCAGACTTAAAAGTTGAAGGCGCATTAGCAATGATTCTTAAAGATGCTATTAAACCTAACTTAGTTCAAACTATTGAAGGTACACCTGCATTAGTTCATGGTGGACCATTCGCTAACATTGCACATGGTTGTAACTCAATTTTAGCTACTGAAACAGCACGTGATCTTGCAGACATCGTTGTAACAGAAGCAGGATTCGGTTCAGACCTTGGTGCTGAAAAATTCATCGACATTAAAGCTAGAGAAGCTGGTTTTGAACCTTCAGCAGTAGTTTTAGTTGCAACAGTCCGTGCCCTTAAAATGCATGGTGGCGTAGCTAAAGATGACTTAAAAGAAGAAAATGTTGAAGCAGTTAAAGCTGGTATTGTTAACTTAGAACGTCATGTTAACAACATCCGTAAATTTGGTGTTGAACCAGTTATCGCATTAAATGCATTTATTCATGATACAGATGCTGAAACTGAAGCTGTAAAAGCTTGGGCTAAAGAAAATAACGTTAGAATCGCTTTGACTGAAGTATGGGAAAAAGGCGGTAAAGGTGGCGTTGAATTAGCTAACCAAGTACTTGAAGTTATTGAACAACCAAATGATTTCAAATTCTTATATGATTTAGATCAATCATTAGAAGAAAAAATTGAAACAATCGTTAAAGATATCTATGGTGGTTCTTCAGTTACATTTAGTAAAAAAGCTAAAAAACAACTAAAAGAATTTACTGACAATGGTTGGGGTCAATATCCAATCTGTATGGCTAAAACTCAATATTCATTCAGTGATGATGCAACTGCTTTAGGTGCTCCAACTGATTTTGATATTACTATTAGAGAATTAGAGGCTAAAACAGGTGCAGGATTTATTGTTGCATTAACAGGTGCAATCATGACTATGCCTGGATTACCTAAAAAACCAGCTGCATTAAATATGGACGTTACAGAAGACGGCCATGCAGTAGGCTTATTCTAGTAGATTGAAGTACCGACTATTATAATGTATTATTATGTTACGTTGAAAACTGTCGACAAAGCGCAAAACTTTGGCGGCAGTTTTTTTATGAATTTGCTTTTGAAACAAAATATGAATTTAGTTAAATAAGATATTTCATCAGTTATGCAGATTGATTATTATTTAATTGCGGTTTTGTAAGTAAATGGTCATAGATATGATAACGTTTAGCGTGGCGGTATTCCTCTTTATCGATTACACCTTCAACAAGCATTCGTTTTAATACATAATGTTGACGATCAACACTGATTTTGACTTCTTTATAAGTTTTTAATTCACCATTCTCTTCATACGGTGTATACATATACGGGCTTTGTAATAAACCAATAAGGTAAGCAGACTGTGCAATATTTAAATCTTTCGGTGGAATACCGAATAAACTATAGGACGCAGACGCAATACCTGTAATATTGTTACCTTCATAATCTCTACCGAAAGGTACAATATTTAAATATGTATAGATGATTTCATTTTTTGACAATAAATTTTCAAGACGCATTGCTAAAATAAGCTCATTTGCTTTTCGACTATATGTTTTTTTACTTGATAGCACTTGGTTTTTAACTAATTGCTGAGTAATTGTACTACCACCAGTGCTTTGATCAAGATTAAATACATCTTGTATCATTGCTCGTACGAGTGCTTTTGGAAGGATACCTTTATGTTTATAAAACATGGTATCCTCGGAAGAGGTAAGGGCTTTAATAACATTTGGATTGACGTGTTTAGGACCTACTATTAGAGAGTTCTCAGATTTATCATATTCACTTAAGACATCAGAATTTTCATGATTTATTAAATCGTCACCTGCAAAATGCAAGACTTTCTGTTTTAATTCACGGTCACTTATTTTAGACGATTCATGCGTTAAATGATTAAAATAAATAACTGTACCTATAAATCCTATTAAACATATAAATAACCCAACACTAAATAATCCTACAATTGCATGTTTCGTTTTTTTGTAGAACTTTTCAAATGAATTAAACTTAGTATCTCTATTAATGTTGGTTAACATCTCTTTCACCTTAAGCTTCCTGAAATTTAAATATAGTATACCATAATCACTGATTTGACTTTTATATTTTTAATACTTATAATTAATTACAATTCAATATATTTTGGATAAGAGGACAAGTAATATATTTGTGATTTCCAGAGAGTTAGTGGTAGCTGTGAACTAATAGTTGCACTTATATGAATACACCTCATTATGAATTGTCCAACGTTTATTAATGAACGTATCATTGATAGAGTGAATAGCAATATGCTATTTAAGTATGGTGGTAACGTGCTCAAGCGCCCTTACATTTAACGATGTATGGGTGCTTTTTATTTTTCATAAATAGAGTATAGATCACTAAATATTAAAAATAAGTCTTTGTTTAGGAGGAATATAGATGTCAAACGCTTTAATTGAAGAGTTACAATGGAGAGGTTTAATTTATCAACAAACAGATGAAAGTAGCATTGAAGAATTATTAAATAAGGAACAAATTTCTTTATATTGTGGTGCTGACCCTACTGCTGATAGTCTGCATATTGGTCATTTACTTCCCTTTATGACTCTAAGACGTTTCCAAGAACATGGTCATCGACCTATCGTTCTAATTGGTGGGGGAACTGGTATGATTGGTGATCCATCCGGTAAATCTGAAGAACGTATACTACAAACAGAAGACCAAGTAGAGGCTAACGTTGAGGGTATTAGTGCTCAAATGCATAAATTATTTGAATTTGGTACTGATAAAGGTGCCATTTTAGTTAATAACAAAGATTGGTTGAGTCAAATCTCATTAATTAGTTTCCTAAGAGACTATGGTAAACATGTTGGTGTGAACTACATGTTAGGTAAAGATTCTATTCAATCTCGCCTTGAGAATGGTATATCTTACACTGAATTCACTTATACTATACTTCAAGCTATCGACTTTGGTCATTTAAACCGTGAATTAAATTGTAAATTACAAGTTGGTGGTTCAGATCAATGGGGTAATATCACTAGTGGTATTGAATTAATGCGACGTATGTATGGACAAACTGAAGCATATGGTTTAACAATTCCTTTAGTTACGAAATCGGATGGTAAGAAATTTGGTAAATCAGAATCAGGTGCTGTATGGTTAGACGCTGACAAAACAAGCCCTTATGAATTTTACCAATTTTGGATTAATCAATCAGATGATGATGTCATTAAATTCTTGAAATACTTCACATTTTTAGATAAAGATGAAATTAATCGTCTCGAAGAATCTAAAAATCAAGAACCTCATTTAAGAGAAGCGCAAAAAGCCTTAGCGGAGAATGTTACAGAATTTATTCATGGTAAAGAGGCATTAGATGATGCCATTCGTATTTCTAAAGCTTTGTTTAGCGGCGATTTAAAGTCATTATCAGGCAAAGAATTAAAAGAAGGCTTCAAAGATGTTCCTCAAGTTGAATTATCAACTGAAACTTCAAATATTATTGATGTCTTAATTGAAACAGGCATTGCGACGTCTAAACGCCAAGCACGTGAGGATGTTAATAACGGTGCTATATATATTAATGGGGAAAGACAACAATCAGTAGACTATGAATTAAGCAATGAGGATAAAATAGATGATGAATTTACAATCATTCGTCGTGGTAAGAAAAAATATTTCATGGTTAACTATAAATAATAAGGTGTAATTTTATTGGCAATGTAGCGAAATCTTATAGACTTTGCGCATTGCCCTTTTTATGAAAAATAAATAGAGTACGGGTATAATAAATATGTTATAAAGATTAAAAAGAAGTGATGAAATGACTAATAATAAAGAAGAAATTTTAATGAGTAGCTTTAGAGATTTGTTTAATAAAATAGGTTGGCTAAATAAGGATAAAATGGAACAGGCACTTAAGGGGTTCAAATCATCTGAAGTTCATTGCGTTGAAGCGATTAAAGAATATCAGAATCCCAATGTACAATATTTGGCGAATAAGCTATTTATGACAAGAGGTGCAATTAGTAAATTAACAAAACGTTTGCAGCAAAAAGGTTTAATTGAAAGTTTTAAAAGTAAAGACAATAAAAAAGAAATATATTTTAAGTTAACTACACAGGGTGAAAGCGTTTATCAAATTCACTCTGAATTACATGAAACGTTTCAAAAAAGAGATCAAAGTGTTTTTGACAGCATGACAGAAGATGAATTTAACAATATGATGACCTTCATTAATAGGTATAATCAACATTTGGATCAACTAATCGAACAAGAGCATCGATCATTATAAGAGATTAAACTTAAAAACTCGCTTACAAGTTAAGCGAGTTTATTTGTTATATATTGTTGACAAGGAAACAAAAAGAGAGTTTATTTTGTTGATGTGGAAACAATATATAGGAGGCACATATGTCAAAATTAAATGATAGTCAAGTATCTAGAGAAATTATGATAGCTGCTTGGGCAATAGCATTGGGAGCTATAGCACCTATGTTAGATTTAACAATGATTAACATTGCAATCAAACAGCTTAACAACACATTTAATACAACAATTGAAATCACTCAGTGGGGGATAACAGGATATGTCCTTGCTTTAGCGCTAGTTATTCCAATAGCAGGATGGCTGGTTAATCAATTTAATGGTAAGTATGTATTTATCGGAGCCTCAATTCTATTCGGAATTACATCTGTATTAGCTGGTATTAGTTGGAATGCAGAGAGTTTTATTGTGTTCAGAATAATTCAGGGAATGTCTGCGGGCATAATTACAACGTTAATGTTCACGCTATTGATTAAGACAACGGGTCAAGACAATATTGGGAAAGTCATGGCTGTCGTAAGTACACCTATGATATTCGGGCCCATCTTAGGACCAGTTATTGGTGGATTTATAATTCATATTGTGTCTTGGCGCTGGATGTTCTTTATTAATGTCTTAGTCGTAATCATCGCTATATTATTGCAAATTAAATATTTACCGAACTTTGTCCCTTTTAATAAAAGTAAGTCCATTGACATTTTAGGAATGATACTGTTAGGTCTTATTAGCATATCAACCATATACGGCTTAACAAAAGCAAGTGATTACCATAGTTTTTATAATAGAACTACTATTCTTCTTTTGATTATTGGTTGTATTATGATACTTATATATTATATTCATAATAAAGTTAAACATGATAATACTATTTTGCCGTTGTCACTTTTTTGTAAAGGAAATTATACAGCATCGTTTATAGGCTTATTTCTCTCAAACATAGGTATAATGGGACCTATGGTCATAATTCCGTTATATTTTCAGACATTTAAGCATTACACTCCTATTGAAGCTGCTTTAGCTCTGATACCACAGGGAATAGGAATGCTTATTACAAGACCATACTTGGGGAAATTAATCGATCAGTATGGAGCGAAATGGGTGGTTTTAATAAGTGTTATAATCTCGATGTTTGGATCAATACCTTTATTATTTATTACAGATCATACTAGTATCATTGCTCTATCCATCATCTTATTTTTAAGAGGATGTAGTATTGGGGGCATTAATTTAGGTTTAACTACTTATGCATATATGGGCATTAAAGAGAGTGTATTAGCTGAAGCGGGTGTGGGAATTAATATGATTGAAAATATTGGTTCGAGTTTTGGAACAGCTTTCATAGCAACAATTATTAGAGTTGTAATAAATCAATTAGGTAAATCCTTGACGCACAATATAATCGCTTATCATGCTGGATTCTTAGTATCAGTCATTACATTATTTTTAATCATCGTTCCAGGACTATTTCTTACCCAGAAGTCAAAGGCGACAATTTAAGCATTAAGAAGGCCAGTAATTGATTTTGAATAATCATTTACTAGCCTTATGAGTATGTTCTGTTCTTTTGTTAGAAAAACTATTGTATAAATTGACTGTTTCGACTATTGTCTGATTCAGAGTCAGATGATTGATTAGATGATATATCGGACTGGCTTTTTAGATTAACATTAACTGTTAGCATTTTTCCATCACGTATAACAGTTAGTTTAGCAGTCTCACCAGGCTTCTTATTTTGATACAGATAAGTTCTTAAATCAGTATCTTCTTTTACAGTTTTATCATCTATTTTAGTAATGATATCTCCTGTTTTTAATTCACTTGAGCGACTTACTTTAGCAACATAAATACCATCATCACGATCTGTGTTTAATTCTTTTTTATAAGAATCAGGAATATCACTTAAATTTAGTAAACCAATTCCTATAGAAGGGCGTTCAATTTTACCGTTTTTAACAAGTTGTTCAATAGTTACTTTAACTTCATTACTTGGAATAGCAAAACCAATACCTTCTACTTGCTCAGCGGCTATCTTCATAGAGTTGATACCAACCAAGTTACCATTAATATCTACTAATGCACCACCAGAGTTACCAGGGTTTATTGCAGCATCAGTTTGCAAGACGTTAACTTTAGTACCACCAGAAGTAGTATTTGACTCAATTGTACGCTCATTCGCTGAAATAATTCCAGAAGTAACTGAATTAGCAAATTCCAAACCTAGAGGATTACCCATAGCGAATACACTATCTCCTGTTTGCACTTTAGAAGAATTAGCAAATTTAATTGATTTGATACCCTTAGTATTATCTATTTTCAAGACAGCTATATCTGATACAGTATCCTTCCCAATTAACTTCGCTTTAACTTGTTTACCACTATGTAATTGGACTTTAATCTCAGAAGCACCACTTATCACATGGGTGTTTGTCACAATATAAGCAGAATTATTATTGATTTGATAGATGACACCAGAACCAATACCTGCTTCTTCAGATTCGGATGATGATTTACCTTGTAAAAAATCTTCTAAACCATTAGCTTTTTGCATATTAATGACACCTACTATCGCAGGTGATACATCTTTAATCATTGCATTAACAGATTTATATTTATCACTTTTTCCGTCTAATACATTTCCACCTTTACTATTATTGGCTTCTTGAACTTGGGCACCACCATTATCTATTCCAACTAAACCCATTATTTTACTAGCACCTAAGACAAGTAAAGCACCTATCACACCAGCAATCAATGCAACGATAATTGTTTTAAACCATGGGAATTTAGGTTTTCCAGGTTGAGGTTGCTGATAGTTGTTATAAATTGATTGATTCTCTTGATTAAATTCAGACATATTTAACCTCCATTATAATATTAACCCTTTATTTAATTATGAAAGGTTTAATTATATTTTGCCAGTAATCCACCATCAGACTTTAGATGTATCTTTTGATTAGTTGTTCATAAATAAGGATAATGATAAAATCAATAAAGTATAGAAATCAATAAGCAGGTGACATGATGTATCAATTTATAAGTAGACTATTAGATTTGATATTAGTCAAAATGGCTAAATCATTGTATGTTATTGGAAAGGAGAATATACCTAAAGATAACAAATACGTAGTAACATGTACTCATGAAAGTTATAATGAAGTGATTATGTTAGGTATGGCATTAGTTCCTAATGAAATTCATTACATGGCTAAAAAGGAATTATTTAATAACAAGTGGTTTGGACAATTTTTAACTTCATTGAATGCTTTTCCTGTTGACCGTGAAAATCCAGGACCAAGTACATTGAAAAGACCAGTTAATTTGTTAAAAGAAAATAAAACTGTTGGTATCTTCCCAACGGGACATCGTACATCAGCTGAAGGGGCTCCATTAAAAAGAGGCGCTTCAACTATTGCAATGTTAGGCAAAGCGCCAATTTTACCAGCAGCCTATGTAGGACCTAAAAAATTACATGGCTTAATTACTGGTCAGGCACTTATTAAATTTGGTGAGCCAATTTATCAATCAGATATTCCTAAAGATTTAAAAAGAAATGAAAAAATAGATTATTTAACACATGAAATTGAAAGACGTACAGCACAATTACAAAAAGAACTACACTTAATTCAAGATAGTTTAGAAAAATAAATTATAGTAACTAATTAACAATAAACACTCTATTTAATGACTCTAATAGTTATTTTAATAGGGTGTTTTTGTTTTTAAATATACACTTAATTAATTTCGGTGAGTTTAATATGTGAATTGTTATTTTTATAAACTTATTTAAATTTAAAATTTTACATTTATATGTTTAAGAGCTTTAACGTGTTAGATACCTATATGCTCATTATATTTTTAAAATGATTTAAAATTGACACATCAAAAGCGCTTACATTTATGATAAATTAATAAAGGAACTATATACATAACTTAGTTATATATAAATTATTTGAATAATACGTGTTTTGGGAGTGAGTAGAATGTTTAAGTTTTTTCAAAATTTAGGTAGATCTTTAATGCTACCAGTAGCTGTTTTGCCCGCTGGCGCAATTATCGTAGGTATAGGTAATTTGCTTAAAGCATTAAATTTATTACCAACAGTGTCGTTGTTCTTCACTACTGTGGGGACAGCAATACTAGGTCAACTAGGGCTTATCTTTGCAATTGGTGTAGCAATAGGCATGGCTAAGAAAAACGATGGTGCAGTGGCTTTAGCAGGTGCATTAGGATATGCACTGGTTGTAAAAGTTTTATCTCCAGAGTTTATAGCACCATTATTTAATATAAAAGAAAGCGCTGTGAACGATGGATTTAGTAAGATGGATAATTCAAATGTGTTTATAGGGATTATTATTGGATTAATCGCGGCTTATTGTTATAACAAATTCAGTGATGTTGAATTACCAACAGCGTTATCATTCTTTAGTGGTAAGCGATTAGTTCCAATCATGACTGTTTTCTATTGTACGTTCTTAATTGCGATTTTATTATTTGCTTGGCCATTTATATATTCAGCAATTGTAGCTTTTGGTAAATGGCTAATTGGTTTTGGACCATTCGGTGCATTCCTATACGGCTTCTTTAACCGACTATTAATTCCTACTGGGCTTCACCATGCATTAAATGCTGTGTTCTGGTTTGATACAGCAGGAATTAACGATATCGGTAAATTCCAAACTGGACAAGATGCAATCAAAGGTATTACTGGTCGATATCAAGCAGGGTTCTTCCCAATTATGATGTTTGGTATGCCAGCTGCAGCGTTGGCGATGTATCACACCGCTGAATCTGCTCAGAAAAAACAAGTATATGGTTGGTTTATAGCAAGTTCCATTTCTGCATTTATGGTTGGTGTAACTGAACCGATTGAATTTGCATTTATGTTTGTTGCACCGGTATTATTTGTAATCCATGCATTATTAACCGGTTTGTCATTATTTATAGCTGCACTATTCCATTGGACAGCAGGATTCTCATTTAGTGCAGGTTTAATTGATTACGCATTATCACTAATCAATCCAGTGGCTAATCATCCGTTAATGATTTTAGTTCAAGGCATTGTATTCTTCGCTTTATATTACTTTATCTTTAGATTTGTCATTAAAATCTTTAACCTCAACACAATTGGTCGTGGTGACAATTTATTAGCTGATCCAACTGTTAATACGACTGAGAAAGATGGGGCAGAAACTACAAGTAAAAGCAAATATCATCACACAGCAAGTCAAATCTTAGAAGGATTAGGTGGTAGTGAAAATATTACTACATTAACCAATTGTGCTACTAGATTAAGAATGGAATTAAAGGATAATTCTATTATTGACGAACAAAAAATTAGAAATGCAGGAGCGGTAGGCGTAACCAAAAATGGTCAACACTCAGCACAAGTTATAATTGGCACTCATGTACAGCAAGTCGCAGATGAAATTGAAAAGCAAATGTAAAATTTATAGTTTCATTTTTTAAAAGTATTAAGACAGACAAAATATGTCTTACTGATTTGATAAGATATAACCATATTGATAAATATCTGTTGTTCAATTAACTGATGAATTTTAGGAGGCTACCTAGAATTCATCAGTTTTTTATTATGGCTCTATAATAAATTGGACTGATGACTAAAAATCATCAGTCCAATTTTTATGTTTGAATACAAAAATGGCGCA
>NZ_JBXARC010000024.1:0-2460 GCF_058807855.1 Staphylococcus sp. GW821-FHT11H10
CCGAACACAGAAGTTAAGCTCCTTAGCGCCGATGGTAGTTGGATTTACGTTCCGCTAGAGTAGGACGTTGCCAGGCATAATATAATGGAGAATTAGCTCAGCTGGGAGAGCATCTGCCTTACAAGCAGAGGGTCGGCGGTTCGAACCCGTCATTCTCCACCATTTTATCAAAACAATATATTGCCGGCCTAGCTCAATTGGTAGAGCAACTGACTTGTAATCAGTAGGTTGGGGGTTCAAGTCCTCTGGCCGGCACCATCTATTTTGAGCCATTAGCTCAGTTGGTAGAGCATCTGACTTTTAATCAGAGGGTCAGAGGTTCGAATCCTCTATGGCTCACATGTATACGCGGGTGTGGCGGAATTGGCAGACGCACTAGACTTAGGATCTAGCGCCTTACGGCGTGGGGGTTCGACTCCCTTCACCCGCATACGCGGAAGTAGTTCAGTGGTAGAACACCACCTTGCCAAGGTGGGGGTCGCGGGTTCGAATCCCGTCTTCCGCTCCATTATTTTTAATATAGTGCCGGGGTGGCGGAACTGGCAGACGCACAGGACTTAAAATCCTGCGGTGAGAGATCACCGTACCGGTTCGATTCCGGTCCTCGGCATCATATATAATTTTGCGCCCGTAGCTCAATTGGATAGAGCGTTTGACTACGGATCAAGAGGTTATGGGTTCGACTCCTATCGGGCGCGTTCTCTTACGGGAAGTAGCTCAGTTTGGTAGAGCACTTGGTTTGGGACCAAGGGGTCGCAGGTTCGAATCCTGTCTTCCCGATAGGAACTTTAATTATATAAAAAATATGGGGGCTTAGCTCAGCTGGGAGAGCGCCTGCTTTGCACGCAGGAGGTCAGCGGTTCGATCCCGCTAGTCTCCACCATATTAAATTTACAAACTAGATAACGGCGGTGTAGCTCAGCTGGCTAGAGCGTACGGTTCATACCCGTGAGGTCGGGGGTTCGATCCCCTCCACCGCCACTACTTATTAGTTGTAGAATTATAATTTGGACCTTTAGCTCAGTTGGTTAGAGCTAACGGCTCATAACCGTTCGGTCGCAGGTTCGAGTCCTGCAAGGTCCATATAATTTTGGAGGAATACCCAAGTCCGGCTGAAGGGATCGGTCTTGAAAACCGACAGGGGCTTAACGGCTCGCGGGGGTTCGAATCCCTCTTCCTCCGTATTTTATTGGTCTCGTAGTGTAGCGGTTAACACGCCTGCCTGTCACGCAGGAGATCGCGGGTTCGATTCCCGTCGAGACCGCCATTTAATAATTTTATAGTAATTTACATTTAATTAGTGGAGGAATACCCAAGTCCGGCTGAAGGGATCGGTCTTGAAAACCGACAGGGCCTTAACGGGCCGCGGGGGTTCGAATCCCTCTTCCTCCGCCATTAATTATTATCGCGGGATGGAGCAGTTCGGTAGCTCGTCGGGCTCATAACCCGAAGGTCGGTGGTTCAAATCCGCCTCCCGCAATTTATCTTTTAGGTCTCGTAGTGTAGCGGTTAACACGCCTGCCTGTCACGCAGGAGATCGCGGGTTCGATTCCCGTCGAGACCGCCATTACAAATAATGGTTCAGTAGCTCAGTTGGTAGAGCAATGGATTGAAGCTCCATGTGTCGGCAGTTCGACTCTGTCCTGAACCATTTTGTTATGCCGGCCTAGCTCAATTGGTAGAGCAACTGACTTGTAATCAGTAGGTTGGGGGTTCAAGTCCTCTGGCCGGCACCATCTCATGGAGGGGTAGCGAAGTGGCTAAACGCGGCGGACTGTAAATCCGCTCCTTCGGGTTCGGCAGTTCGAATCTGCCCCCCTCCACCATCTTAATTTAGGGACATAGTTCAACGGTAGAATAGAGGTCTCCAAAACCTTTGATGTGGGTTCGATTCCTACTGTCCCTGCCATGGCGGTTGTGGCGAAGTGGTTAACGCATCGGATTGTGGTTCCGACACTCGAGGGTTCGATTCCCTTCAACCGCCCTTAATTTTATTAATGGGCTATAGCCAAGCGGTAAGGCAACGGACTTTGACTCCGTCACGCGCTGGTTCGAATCCAGCTAGCCCAGTTATTGGCGGCATAGCCAAGTGGTAAGGCAGAGGTCTGCAAAACCTTTATCACCGGTTCAAATCCGGTTGCCGCCTCCATGCACGATGCGGGAGTAGTTCAATTTTAGAACACATTCCTTCCCGGAATGAGGTATAGGTGCAAGTCCTATCTTCCGCTCCATAATTCTTAATAATGCGGGAGTATTTCAACTGTTAGAATATGTTCCTTCCCGGAACAAGGTATAGGTGTAAATCCTATCTTCCGCTCCAATAAATTTTAATAATGCGGGAGTATTTCAACTTTTAGAATACGTTCCTTCCCGGAACGAGATATAGGTGTAAATCCTATCTTCCGCTCCAATAAATTTTAATAATGCGGGAGTATTTCAACTTTTAGAATACGTTCCTTC
>NZ_JBXARC010000024.1:2558-32591 GCF_058807855.1 Staphylococcus sp. GW821-FHT11H10
TCCCGGAACGAGATATAGGTGCAAATCCTATCTTCCGCTCCATGTTTTTGCTTCCAAATGGAAGTTTTTTATTTATCAAAAATTGAGCCGGCGTGGCGGAATTGGCAGACGCGCGGGACTCAAAATCCCGTTCCTGTATTGGAGTGTCGGTTCGACCCCGACCGCCGGTATAATTCTTAATGTGGAAATGTTGTTTTAGCAACGTTTCCACTTTTTTTGTTTTTTAATTGATTTCAATTTTTCAATTTTCTAGTCAGTGGTTAAGTATCAGTTATTGAACTATTATATTTATAATTGTTTAACTTCTTATGTTAAGTTTTAGCAATGGTATTTTTTAAAATTAGCATTAATTTTTGATTAAAAAAGAAATGTTCATATTGTTAAACACATTAGTTTGTACTAAGATAAAGCTAATGTTTAAAAACGGAGGCTACTATGAGTAAACAACGTGTAAGTTTAAAGTATTTTTTTAGTAATATTCTAAATGCGGTAGGTGCTGGAGTAGTATTAGCTTTATTGCCAAATGCGTTATTAGGAGAATTTTTGAAATTATTTATGGATGCACATCCAATGCTCGAAACTGTGTTTCAATTAGTAATGATAATTCAATCATTCATGGCATTTATTATCGGTGTTTTAGCTGCACATCAATTTAAGTTTAATGGGGCAGGTTCTTGTATGGTAGGCATAGCCGCAATGCTTGGATCTGGAGCGGTTCAATTTACAGCTAAGGGCATTGTTTTAAAAGGGATTGGAGATATAATCAATATCATATTAGTTGTAATTATAGCTTGTGCAATATATATGTTTTTACAAGGAAAATTAGGCTCACTTGAAATGATTATATTACCGGTTGTAATACCTGTATTAAGTGCATTAATTGGTTTATTAACTTTACCTTATGTACAAACAATTACTAAAGGACTTGGCCATATGGTAAATTCATTCACTGATCTTAATCCTTTAATTATGTCTATACTAATAAGTGTGACTTTCTCATTGTTAATGGTTACACCTATTTCATTAGTCGCCATAGCAACAGCTATAAGTTTAACTGGTTTGGGAAGTGGTGCTGCTAACATGGGCATTGTCGCAGCTTGTGTGACTTTTATATTCGGTTCAATAAGAGTTAACTCTATGGGGGTTAATATTGTTTTACTTATAGGTGCAGCGAAGATGATGATTCCAGTCTATTTAAAACATTTAATTATTGCAGTTCCTTTAACTTTAAATGGTATCGTTTCTGGTGTATTGGCATATGCTATAGGTATTAAAGGCACACCTTTATCTGCCGGATTTGGTTATACAGGCTTGGTAGGACCGATTAATGCATTTAATAGAATGTCTGGAGACGCTACTATAATTATTATTTTGCTCGTTTTCGGCTATTTTGTTATTCCATTTGTGAGTGCATTCATTATACATGAAATATGCAAAAAATTAATACCAAGCTATCATGATGGTATATACAAATTCGAAATTCCTAAGCAATAATAGCAATTAAGATGTATGTACAAAAGTTTAATTTATATAATGAAATAAATTTAATTCAAAGCTTTTAACTGAATTGAGAAAGTGTTTATATTGACCTTTTCTCAACTCTAGTTAACCTGTCAGGGTGAGACAAAGATTCAAATCGAATTTTGTTTCACTCTTTTTTAAAATTTTTATTGTATATTAATGCGATTATGTGTATAATAATGAATTAATTAAAGGAGGTTGCTTATGAAAAAATTAACAAAAGTACTTGCGATAGCAATCTTAATTAGTTTGACATTGATATACATACAACCAATGGCATTAGCTGATGAAGATGCAACTTGGAATAAAATTAAAGATAGGGGTGAATTAAGAGTAGGATTATCAGCTGATTACGCACCATTAGAATTTGAAAAAACTAAAAATGGTAAAACAGAGTATGCTGGTGTAGATATTGAATTAGCAAAAAAAATTGCCAAAGATAATCATTTAAAGTTAAAAATAGTGAATATGCAATTTGATAGCCTACTTGGAGCTTTGAAAACTGGAAAAATTGACATAATTATATCAGGAATGACAACAACACCTGAAAGAAAAAAAGAAGTTGATTTTTCCGAACCATATATGGAAACAGGAAATGTTATGTTAATTAGAAAAAATAATAATGATACCTTCCATAAGTTGAGTGATTTTAATAATAAAAAAATAGGAGCTCAAAAGGGCAGTGAACAAGAAAAAATTGCACAGCAAGAAATAGAAAATGCACAAATAAGTTCATTAAATCGTTTACCAGATGCAATTTTGGCACTTAAAAGTAAAAAAATTGATGGTTTAGTAATCGAAAAACCAGTAGCAGATGCTTATGCTAAGCAAAATAAGGATTTAAATATTGTCCATGTTTCTTTCAATGAAGAAAAGAAACCCACAGTTATAGCACTACCGAAAGACTCACCAATTTTATTAGAACACTTAAATCATTCTATTAAAGATGTTAAAAATAAACATTTAATTAATAAATATATGGATATTGCTTCAGAACAAATGGTTGATGATGGAAGCTTTATTCAAAAGTATGGAACTTTTTTCTTAAAAGGATTACAAAACACTATAATAATTTCTTTAATTGGTGTTGTATGTGGAGCAATAATCGGGTCATTTATTGCACTTGCAAAATTAAGTAAGTTTAAAATTATTTCTTTACCCGCAACAATATATATAGAATTTTTAAGAGGAACACCGATGTTAGTGCAAGTGTTTATCGTATTTTTTGGCACTACCGCGCTTTTAGGATTAGACATTTCTGCTTTAATTTGTGGGACGATTGCCTTAGTTATTAATTCTTCAGCCTATATTGCTGAGATAATTAGAGCTGGAATTAATGCAGTTGATAAAGGCCAAACTGAAGCTGCACAATGCTTGGGGTTAAACTACTCAAAAACAATGATTCATATCATATTGCCTCAAGCTTTTAAAAATATATTGCCAGCGCTAGGAAACGAATTTGTAACTTTAATAAAAGAATCATCAATCATATCTACAATTGGGGTTGGTGAAATTATGTTTAATGCACAGGTTGTTCAAGGTATTTCATTTGATCCATTTACGCCATTAATCATAGCAGCATGTATGTACTTTGTATTAACTTTTTCATTATCAAGATTAATGAGTTTAATCGAAGGGAGACTGAAAGCAAGTGATTAAAATTGAAAATTTAAATAAAAAATTTGGAAAAAATGAAGTGCTTAAGGATATTAATTTAGAGATTAAAAAAGGTGAAGTATTAGCGATTATAGGACCATCAGGAAGTGGAAAAAGCACTTTATTAAGATGTATGAATTTGTTAGAAACACCGACAAATGGAAGGGTTATATTCGAAGGTAATGAACTCTCTAATCACAAAAATAACTTAAATAAATTACGTCAAAAAATGGGCATGGTCTTTCAAAATTTTAATCTATTTCCACATAAAACTGTATTAAATAACATCATATTGGCACCTAAGTTATTAAATAAAAGCGATTTAAATCAATTGAAACAAGAGGCATTAACTTTATTAGAAAAAGTTGGACTTGAAGATAAGGCAAATGTATATCCTTCTCAATTATCTGGAGGACAAAAACAAAGAGTTGCGATTGCAAGGGCACTGGCTATGCATCCAGATATTATATTGTTTGATGAACCTACGTCTGCATTGGATCCAGAGGTAGTGTATGATGTGCTAAAGGTAATGAAAGATTTAGCTAAAGAAGGAATGACAATGGTTGTTGTTACACACGAAATGGGATTTGCAAAAGATGTGAGTGATAAAGTTATATTTATGGCAGATGGGTATGTTATTGAAGAAGGTTCACCTCAGCAAATATTTCAATCACCAACACATCAAAGAACGCAAAACTTTTTATCAAGAGTTTTATAATAAGTAAACAAATAACAGCGAGTCTGAGACATTATTTCATGTTTCAAACTCGCTATTTTTAAATTGAACTGGAATATTTACTAGGAAAGTGTTCAATTATTATATAAATAAATAACGATTTCATAATGTGGATTATGTTAAAATGTCATATGTATCATTTTTAAGGAGGCAAATAAATTGGATTATAATTGGCTTAAACAAGAAATCATCGATTATGCATATTCAATAGGTATTGATAGTATAGGTTTTACTACTGCCGATCCATTTGATGAACTTAAAAAGAAATTAGAAGATTATCATGCAAATGGCTATGCTTCGGGTTTTGAAGAGTCAGATATTTCATTAAGAACTGAGCCAAAATTAAGTTTGCCTACCGCACGCTCAATTATAGCAATTGCTGTTGGATATCCGAATAAGCTTAAAGGTGCGCCTAAAAGTGTCAGAGGTGATCGCCGAGGTATGTTTGCTCGTGCCTCTTGGGGGCAAGACTATCACTCTATTATGCGTAAACGTTTAGATAAACTTGCTGATTTTATTCAATCTAAAGTTCCTGATGTAGAATTAAAAAGTATGGTTGATACTGGTGTATTATCAGATAGGGCCGTTGCTGAACGAGCAGGTTTAGGATTTGCTGGACGTAATGGTTTTATTATTAATCCAGATTTAGGAACATGGAGTTATTTAGGTGAATTGTTAGTGAGTATCCCATTTGAACCTGATGATCCATTACTTGATAGCTGTGGAGATTGTACAATTTGTGTAGATAGATGTCCTACAGGGGCGCTTGTTGGAAATGGTCAATTGAATTCTCAAAAATGTATTAGTTTTTTAACTCAAACTAAAGGATATTTGCAAGATGAATATAGATATAAGATAGGCAATCGCTTATATGGATGTGACACGTGCCAACAAGTTTGTCCTAGAAATAGGGGAATCAATACAACACATGATGACATTATACTAGAACCTGAGATTCTAAAACCAAGATTGGTACCGTTATTACAAATGAGCAATAAAGAATTCAAACAAACATATGGGCATTTAGCTGGTGCTTGGCGAGGTAAAAAACCAATTCAACGTAATGCAATCATAGCTTTAGCACATTTTAATGAAGAGACAGCAATACCAGAACTTAAGGAAGTTGCATTAAATGATCCAAGACCTATGATAAGAGGGACGGCATACTGGGCGATTGGCCAAATTCAAGGTGAAGATGCACGTGAATTTATAGTTGCAAACTATGAAAATGAAATTGAAGAAGTTCAAAATGAAATGATAAAAGGACTAGAAATGAGGAAACTTTAAATGACAAACCATATTGTTTTATTTCAACCAGAAATTCCTGCAAATACTGGTAATATTGCACGTACCTGTGCAGGAACGAACACACATTTACATTTAATTAAGCCTTTGGGCTTCAGTACTGATGATAAAATGTTAAAACGTGCTGGCCTTGATTATTGGGAGCATGTAAATATTACTTATCATGATAGTATTGAAGACTTTTTCGATGCTACTCAAGGTGAGTACTACTTACTAACTAAATTTGGAAAACAAACGTATAGTGATTTTGATTTTTCTAAAGAAGATACAGATTATTATTTTATATTTGGAAGAGAAACGACTGGATTACCGGATTGGGTAAAAGACAAATACGCTGACACGGCATTAAGAATTCCTATGAGTGAAAATATCAGATCGTTAAATTTATCTAACACAGCCGCTTTATTAATTTATGAAGCATTGCGACAACAAAATTTCCCAGGCTTATCCTAATAAGTAGTTTGTTAGTTAAAATTCAATGCATCTATTTAATAAAAAATGTTATATTTATTAGTGATTTATAATAACATTTTTAAAATAGTTTGATTTAGTGTCTAATAGGGTAATTTAACGAATAATACGTTATTTATATGACATTGATGAACTAAGAGGAGTGTAATGACAATGGCAATGAACTTTAAAGTATTTAATGATGTAGAACATGTAGCTGAGTACACAGCAGATATCATTAGAAAGCAATTTAATAATAACCCTACAACTATTGCGGGAATTCATTTAACAAAGGATGCTGCACCTGTTTTAGATGAGTTAAAGAAAGATGTAGATCATAATGCGGTTGATTTTAGTCAAGTAAATATCTTAGATTATGACGATAATCGCTCTTACTATGAAGCATTAGGTGTACCTGCTAGTCAAATTTATCCAATTAATCTTGACGATGATGCAGAATCTTTAATTGATGACAAAATTAAAACTAAAGAAAATAAAGGTAAATTAATTTTACAAGTTACTTCTATTGATGAATCAGGTAGTTTAAATGTAAATGTAAGACAAGGATTATTAAAAGCGCGTGAAGTAGTATTAGTTGTGACTGGTGCTAATAAACGTGAAGTTGTTAAAAAACTTTATGAAGAAAATGGTAAATCTAGCTTTGAACCATCTGATTTAAAAGCTCATAGAATGGTAACAGTTGTTTTAGATAGAGCAGCTGCAGAAGGTTTACCTGAGGATGTTAAAGAATATTTCACTGCTAGATTTGCTTAAATTTAAAAGTGAGGTCTGAGTTATGACTAAAAATAAAGATTCAGAATTAAATTATCATGAGGAAGAAAATGCGATGGTTCAAGATTTAGATGACTTGAAAACCTTGGGTAAAGAAATGGAACAAATTTCTGAAGAAAACGACGAGGACAAGTTGAATCAATCGCATGAGTAAATTAAAACTTGATGATAATTAACAAAATAAATATTAGTTATGAACTAAGTAACCTAAGATGTTAAAGATGTCTTAGGTTATTTTTTTAATGAAGCAATATATATTGTCATTTGAGTGCGTAATTTGATCAATCAATCATTTAATTCAATTTAATGCTATAAAAATTATGGTAAAATAAAATTCAATGAAAATGTATAAGGAGAGCTTAAAATGTTACATAAATATTGGCTTCCACTTACGATTGCCACAATTATAATTAGTTTACTTTCTATCAAAGGATTTCCAATAGCATTCGGTGCACTTTACTTACCTATTTTGTTTAAAATCATAAAATTACAATTAAATTTATCTAAAGGCTTAATTGATAATATTAGTGCTCAGCCTTTTATTAAGAGTAATCAAACAGGAGTGTTCATAAGTGTGTTGTGTTGTATTTTAATAACTGGTATTTTAATTTATTCTTTAAATGATATTTATACGCAATTCACTGGTTTTATAGGATTTCTAGTTCAAATAAGTCCTATTACAATAACTTTAAGTATTATATTTTATATTTTGAGTGCTTTAGCTGTTATTAAAGCAGTAAAAGTTAAATATCAAGTCTAACTTAAGCGAGCAACGGTCAATTACGATAAGACAAAATTTTTTCAAAGATAGTAGCGATTGGGACATTAAATCATTGTTTCAATCGTTATTTTTTTATATCTATGATATAAATTTGTATTATTGAAACCGCTTTAGTAATGCATTGCCCCTTTAATTTAAATAATGCTATACTATGAATAAATAATTGTATAAGGGGAGATTATCGCATGTCAGTAAGAATTGAACACGATACATTCGGAGAAATTGAAGTACCTGGTGATAAATATTGGGGTGCACAAACGGAGAGAAGTAAACGAAACTTTCCTGTAGGTAAAGAACGTATGCCAATTGAAGTAGTATATGGATTTGCTCAATTAAAACGAGGTGCAGCATTAGCAAATCATGAACTAGGAAAACTAAGCGATGCTAAAAAAGATGCAATCGTTTACGCTTGTGATTTAATTTTAAAAGGGGAATTAGATGAACATTTCCCACTAGTTGTTTGGCAAACAGGAAGCGGTACGCAAAGTAACATGAACGTTAACGAAGTAGTCAGCTTCGTAGCAAATAAATATTTAAAAGAACAAGGTATCGATGAATCGATTCATCCTAATGATGATGTGAATAAATCTCAAAGTTCAAATGATACATTTCCAACAGCAATGCATGTTGCATTATATCATGAAGTTGAAACAAAACTTGAACCTGCATTAAAACATTTACGTGATACTTTTAAAGAAAAAGAAGATAAATACCAATCAATTATTAAAATTGGACGTACACACTTACAAGATGCGACACCAATTAAATTAGGTCAAGAAATTAGTGGCTGGCGTTATATGTTAGATAAATGTGAAGAATTATTAGCTGAATCAAAAAAACATATCTTAAGTTTGGCTATCGGTGGAACTGCCGTAGGTACAGGTATTAATGCACATCCAGAATTTGGTAATAAAGTTGCTAAATTTATCTCAGAGAATACTGGATATAACTTTGTATCATCTGAAAATAAATTCCATGCGTTGACTTCACATGATGAAGTCGTGCAATTACATGGTACGTTAAAAGCCTTAGCAGCAGACTTAATGAAAATCGCCAATGATATTAGATGGTTAGCTTCTGGTCCTAGAGCGGGACTTGCAGAGATTTCAATTCCTGAAAATGAACCAGGATCATCTATCATGCCTGGTAAAGTAAATCCAACACAATGTGAAATGTTAACTATGGTTGCAGTACAAGTTATGGGTAATGACACTACAGTTGGTATTGCAAGTTCTCAAGGTAATTTTGAATTAAATGTATTTAAACCAGTAATTCTTCATAATACATTACAATCAATTTACTTACTTGCAGATGGTATGCAAACGTTTAATGATAATTGTGCAGTCGGCATTGAACCAATTGAAGAAAACATTAATAATTATTTAAATCAATCATTAATGTTAGTTACTGCACTAAATCCACACATTGGTTATGAAAAAGCTGCTCAAATAGCTAAGAAAGCACATAAAGAAGGGTTAACTTTAAAAGAATCTGCTATTCAATCTGGTCATGTTACAGAAGAGCAATTTGAAGAATGGATTAAGCCTGAGGATATGGTTGACCCACACTAAAAAGCAACCACATATAACTAATAAAAGGAGTAACTGTCTATGAATCGATAGTTACTCCTTATTATTTATTCATCATCCAAACTAACTGATATTAATTCTTGAGTGAGTGGATGTTTAAACTCAATTTTATGACTATTAAGTTCTAGTTGGCGTAATGTAGAATCACCATACAAAGGATCGCCTATAACAGGATGACCAATTTCAGCTAAATGAACCCTAATTTGATGGGTACGACCCGTATCTAGTTTAATATCCAATTGACATACGCCTTCTTTAATCATTTTAGAGGAAAGAATATGCGTAATCGCTCGTTGACCTGTATTAGAAATTCGTCGTTTATTAGGATGGAATTTATCCTTACCTATAGGACTATCAATAGTTTGAGGTTTAATTGGTAATAATGACTTAACATTAGCCTTATATATTCTAGTAATTTCATTTTCTTCCAACATACGATCTAGAATTTTTTTCATTAGAGGATTCTTAGCTACAATGAGTAAACCAACTGTTTCTTGGTCTAAGCGATGAATAGGTTCGACATAATCACTTTCTAATGTATAAATAACATGATTCATTAAAGTGTTACTCTCTTTTAAATCATTTGGATGCGTCTTAACGCCTTTAGGTTTCATGACAATAGCTAAATCATCATCTTCATAACTAATTTGTGCGTAACGATAACTAGGTAAGTAATTACTTTTTTCTACTGGTGTTGGAATGTAGATATCATCCCCGATAACCACTTTATCTGTTAATTTCGCAGGGTGATTGTTAATAGTTATATCTTTTGACATATTTAACTGATGTAAGTCTTTCTTAGGCAATTTCAATGATTGAAAAATTTCTCTCAAAGTATTTTGATTATAATTCTCATGTATTTTAAACTTCATAATTTCCTCCTAATAGCATTCGCATTAATCATACCATATCTCAGATTGCTAATAACGTATATTAATCATAATCTTACGAATTTCATAATAAATAATAATATGTAACTTAAACATTTTTACATTTTTAAAAATGTAAATCTCACTGTATAATAAGACTAATGCAAATATGAGTAACTGAGGCGATTTCATGGAAAAACCAACACGCTTAGCATTATTAAAAGAAATAGCAGAATATCTCAATGAGGAAACAGAATTATATAATATGATGCACGGTGCTTTAAATTATTTAATAAATGGTAGTAACTTTACAACTGGTTGGATCTTCTTTATAGATAATAATGGCCATCATGAGATGGTAGCTGATGTTGATCTTCCAGGTGCATTAAAGAAGGATAATTGCTGTTATATGAAAGAGGGATCTTGTTGGTGTGTCACTGCGTATCATAATGAGCGTTTAACGAAGGCTTCTAACATAATCAATTGTTCTAGAATAAATTTAGCAAATCAAGCATATAAAGCAGAAACGGAAGGTGTAACACACCATGCTACAGTGCCACTACGCTCTGGCACAGAACAATATGGTTTACTCAATGTTGCATCACCATATACTACGCGTTATAGCGAACAGGATTTAGCCCTATTAGAATCGGTCGCTTTACAGATAGGCTCTGCAATTAAACGCATATATTTAACTGATCAAGAAAAAGAGGCAGCTAGATTAAATGAACGTAATCGTTTAGCAAGAGACTTACATGATTCAGTAAACCAATTATTATTTTCATTAAAATTGACCGCTCATGCAGCACATGACATAACGACAGATGAAATTGCGAAAAAAGCTTTTAAGACAATTGAAGAAACAAGTCAAAATGCGGTTAATGAAATGCGTACACTAATTTGGCAACTTAAACCAGTAGGTCTTGAGCATGGTTTGGTGCAGGCATTAAATCAATATGCGCAAATTCTAAATATAAAACTAACAATAAATGTTGAGGGAATTATTAGTTTATCGAATATCGTAGAAGAGAACGTTTATAGGATATTACAGGAATGTATAAATAATACTAAAAAACATGCTAAAACTAATTCAGTGCATATTATTTTAAAACAAGATAAAGAAAAGTTGATCATTATTGCAAAAGACGAAGGAATTGGTTTCGATATGAACAAAGAAACTAATACCTCATCACAAGGGTTAAAAAATATAAGTCAACGAATTTATGCATTAAATGGACAAGTTAAAATAGATACAATGCCTAACAAAGGAACAACGCTTTCTTTAAAGCTTCCTTTGTAAATTGGTGAAAGGAGAAAAAATTGTGGCTAAGGTCATATTGATTGATGACCATCATATTGTAAGACAAGGATTGGAATTCCTTTTATCGACGGTGGCTGATTTGGAAGTTTTGGCAAGCTTATCGGATGGTCAATCTTTAATTAATTATTTAAATGAAAATGATATACCAGATATCATCCTTCTTGATTTGGTAATGCCTGAAATGAATGGTATTGAAGTGACAGAATACGTGAAATCTCATTTCCCTGATATTAAAGTATTGGTATTAACAAGTTATGTTGATGATGAACATGTTATTTCAGCTATTAATAAAGGGGCTGATGGATATGAAATGAAGGATGTTGAGCCTCAAAAATTAATTCAAACCATACATGACGTTTTAAATAATAAACGGATTATTCATCCAGAAGCACAAAGTGTAATAGAGACCGTGTCTTCAAAACCTCATAACACTAATAAGCTATCTAAACGAGAAATAGAAGTATTAGCTGAAATGGTAAAAGGTAAAACGAACAAAGAAATTGCAAATACGTTATTCGTTTCTGAAAAAACAATAAAAACACATGTTAGTCATATATTTAATAAGTTAAGTGTAACAGACCGTACACAAGCAGCAATTTATGCTATTGAAAATAAACTTGTATAGAGTGTAATATAATAAATCGTGAAAGAGGTAGGAATGAAAATACAATTAAAATGTAAAGGCTTATTAGAAGTGAGTTAGCAAATAAATTAATTTAATTATTTTGATAATTTCGCCATTAATGAAATTGTATACAAAAACAAAAATTCCTCTTTTCATTTTATTGAAAATATATTAAGATGTAATTTGTGTTTCAAGAAATGTGTATTATTGCAATTTCTTGTGTCCGGATAAATTAACCCCTATTAGAAAGGTAGAGAATAAAATATGGATAGACAGAGTTTCACAGATTTAATTCAAACAAAATTTAAAATGGTAAGAATTGAAGCGGGCTATACGCAAGATACTATGGCTCAAACAATTGGCCTTTCAAAAAAAACATTAGTTCAAATTGAGAAAGAACGTGTGTTACCAAACTGGACAACATGTGTTTCAATTTGTGCATTATTCAGAGATTCAGATGTTTTAAATAATACGTTTGGTTGCGATCCTTTAGAAATTGTTCAAACTATTTCACGTAATCATTGTGCATATCCAAATCATTCAACAACAAGTGATATTTATTGGAATACTATCGAAACACGTAATGGTTTTATGTTACAAAGTAATAAAGTAAGCAACATATATAGAGTTTTAAATTCTGAAAAGCAACCTATCTTTGGCACTTCAAAATTAAGAGAAGCTGAAACATACTTTAACAGAAATGCTAAAGAAGAATTAATGCACGTTTAATAGTAGTTAAAATATTATGATTTAATATGAAAGTGATAGAAGAATCACACCAGATTTAATCACTTTTAATTTATATACATTCAAGGTGTGTGGTTATTACTTATGGCGAACATAATGTTCTGAGACTACATAGCTTAGTTGTAAAACTGACTGAACTGAGATTAATCTTATATCAAGAAATTCTCAGCTTAAGTTTAACTTGATATTAATTAAAAGACGAGCCTAAGATATTTGATATCGCGGCTCGATTTTTTTATTTTCAAAACAATTCAGCATTTTCAATTTTAATGAAAAGTAAAATTAAGGAACCATATATTCTAAAATGATATAATCATCATATTGTGAAAATAATTTTTAAGGAGAAATCGAGATGCAAGCTTTTTTAGTTATCCTATTTATGGTAGTAGTAGGGGCTGTAATTGGAGGTGTAACAAATGTAATTGCAATAAGAATGTTATTCCATCCATTTAAACCATATTATATATTCAAGATGCGTATACCATTTACACCTGGTCTAATTCCTAAAAGAAGAGAAGAAATTGCTACTAAGATAGGTCAAGTGATTGAAGAACATTTGATAACAGAGTCAGTTATACTTCAAAAGTTAAATGAACCAAATACGCGTGAAGCAATCAATGATTTAGTAATAAAGCAATTGTCTAAACTAAAAAGTGACGATGCTACAATACGAAAGTTTGCAAATCAATTTGATTTTGATCTTGATCTTGATGACCTCATTAACAATAAGTTAGATAAAACTATAATAAATAAATTGAATAATTATTACTATGATAAACAGGCAACATCAATTAATGAAATTCTTCCTGCAGACGTAATAACTATGGTCGATGAAAAATTAGACCAAGCAGGAGATTTAATTCGAGAACGTGCACGTAATTATCTTTCTTCAGATAAAGGTGCTAGAGATATTTACGATATGCTAGATACATTTTTTGCTGAAAAAGGTAAAATCGTTGGATTATTACAAATGTTTATGACTAAAGAAAGTATTGCTGAACGTGTTCAACATGAACTAATACGTTTAACAAGACATCCTAAAGCAAAAGTTATTATTGACAAAGTGATTCGAGATGAATATGAAACATTAAAATCTCAACCTTTAAGTCATGTTGTTAAAGAAGAACAATTTACAAATATAAGTGAATCCTTGGTGCATTTAGTCATTACAAATTTACAATTAAATGAAAAAATGGATACTCCAATCAGTAAGTTAACACCAAAATTAGTTGATCAAATTCAAGTAGGAGTTGCTAATACAATTACTGATTTAATAATTAAACAAGCATCTAATCATTTATCAACGATAATGACAAAAATAAATTTACGTCAGATGGTTGAAAATCAAATTAATACCTTTGACTTAGATTATATTGAAAGATTAATTATTGAAATCGCTAATAAAGAGTTAAAACTTATCATGTCTTTAGGTTTCATTTTGGGTGGTATTATAGGATTCTTCCAAGGTATAGTCGCAATCTTTGTCTAACTATAAATAATATGTTATGGTAATAAAGAGTTGTCAAAATTACTTTTCACTAAGGAGTGCAAACAAACATGGCAGTAAATTTATATGATTATGCAAATCAACTAGAACAAGCATTAAGAGATAGTGATGAATATAAAGCTATTAAAGATGCTTTTTCTAAAGTTAAAGATAATGAAGAATCAAAAAAATTATTTGATGAGTTCCGTGAAACTCAATTAAGTTTCCAACAAAAACAAATGCAAGGTGAAGAAATTCCTGAAGAAGATTTAGCAAAAGCTCAAGAACAAGCTCAAGCAATTGAAAAAGATGAAAATATTTCTGAATTAATGCAAGCTGAGCAAAAAATGAGTCAAGTATTCCAAGAAATTAACCAAATCATTGTTAAACCTTTAGATGAAATTTACGCTGACTAATTGTTAGCACAATAAGCTACAAAGCTTTCAATTGAAAGCTTTGTAGCTTTTTTAATATATAAGTTCATCGACCCAAATAAATAAGTTATGGTAAAATATAGGAATACATAAAGATAAACGAAGATGCAATTAAGGAGCTAATTTCAATGATAAAATTTATTCACTGTGCAGATTTACATCTCGACAGCCCCTTTAAATCTAAAAGTCATTTGGCGCCATCAATTTTTGAAGATGTTCAAAACAGTGCTTATGAAAGCTTTAAGAAGATTGTCGATACAGCATTAAAAGAAGAAGTTGATTTTGTTCTCATCGTTGGAGATTTATTTGATAGTGAGAATCGTACGTTGCGTGCTGAAGTATTCTTGAAAGAACAATTTATGCGATTAGAAAAAGAACAAATTTTCGTTTACATAAGTTATGGTAATCATGATCCACTTACTGAAAAAATTACTAATGATTGGCCAGATAATGTTTCGGTCTTCTCAAATAGAGTAGAAACATATCAAGCTATCACTAAAGATGGAGAGACAATTTTTGTACATGGTTTTAGTTATCAACATGATACAAGTTATGAAAATAAAATTGATGAGTATCCATCTAGCCAAGGTAAAAAAGGTATTCATATTGGAATGTTACACGGTACTTATAGTAAATCTTCAACTAAAAATCGCTATACTGAATTTATTTTAGAAGATTTGAATCAAAAACTATATCATTATTGGGCACTTGGCCATATTCATGAAAGACAAGAATTAAGTGATATGCCTCCAATTTACTATCCTGGAAACATTCAAGGACGTCATTTTGGTGAGCAAGGACCTAAGGGATGTTTATTGGTAGAAGGCGACCATTTACGATTAAACGTTACTTTTATTCCAACGCAACAAATTAGATTTGAAGAAGCTACTATCAATACTGACAAACTTACAAAACAAGGTATCTATGAAGCAATTCAATCCTTCAAAGAAAGTGTACGTTCTGATGGAAAGGCTTTTTATAGATTAACTGTAAATGTTGACAGTGATAGACCCATTTCTTCACAAGACATTAGTCAAATTAAAGAAATGATTGATGACTATGAAGAAAATGAACATCATTTCGTAATCATAGAAACGCTCACATTTAATTATATGCAAATGGATGAAGTACCTCTTGTAAGAGAATTTTCAGCTGATTTAATCAAAGATAATAAAGTGTTTGAAGAGGCGATGACTGAATTATATTTAAACCCTAGAGCATCCAAATATTTAGAAGATTATACTGAGTTTGATACTGTTGAACTTGTTAATCGCGCTGAGAACATTTTAAAGGCAGACATGAGAGGTGAAAGTGATGATCATTAAATCTTTAGAGATCTATGGCTATGGTCAATTTGTGCATCGTAAAATAGAGTTCAACCGTGAATTTACGGAAATTTTCGGTGAGAATGAAGCTGGTAAATCAACGATTCAAGCTTTCATACATTCTATACTTTTTGGCTTTCCAACGAAAAAAGAAAAAGAACCTCGACTTGAACCACGTATGGGTAACCAGTATGGGGGAAAACTTACGCTTATAATAGATGACCAATCAGAGATCGTAGTAGAGAGAGTTAAAGGTAGCATTTCAGGTGATGTAAAAGTTCACTTAGAAAATGGTTTGATTCGAGACGAAGCTTGGCTCAAGAAAAAATTAAATTACATTTCTAAGAAAACTTATCAAGGTATATTCTCGTTTAATGTGCTTGGATTACAAGATATTCACCGTAACTTAGATGAGGACCAGTTACAAAGTTATTTACTTGAAGCAGGTGCATTAGGTTCTTCTGAGTTCACAATGATGAATAAAATGGTCAGTCAAAAGAAAACCACGCTTTATAAAAAGGCTGGAAAAAACCCAATACTCAATCAACAGCTCGATGAATTGAAAAACCTTGAAGCCCAAATAAGAGAAGAAGAGTCTAAGTTAGATGACTATCATCGTTTAGTTGATGATAGAGATAAATCACAACGTCATTTGGAACATTTAAAAGCCAATCTAAACCAATTATCAAAAATGCATGAAAGTAAACAAAAGCAACTTGCTATTCATGAACAAGCCCAAGAATGGAAAGATTTAGAGCAAAAACTTAATATTGAGCCATTAAGTTTTCCGGAAAAAGGGATCGAGCGTTATGAAACAGCTTCAAATTACAAACAATCTCTAGCAAGAGATATAAGTTTGCGTGAAGAGAAATTAAAACAATTAGAGAATGAATTTAATGCAATTCCTGCTTTGAACGAAGATACAGCTAATCATATTTATCATTTAACTCGTGATGAAAATGAAATTCAACAAGCTGAAATGAAATCTTCTTCACTTAAGCAAGAAATTGATGATTACGAGCGTCAAGAAGCTGATTTGAAAACAAGTATTGGTTGGCAAGAAGTTTATCACAATACAGATACCTCTGAATCTATGAAAAATTATGTTAGTAAAACCATCAAGACGCGAAATGAGCAAAAAGTGTTAAAACAACAAATTGAAAGAGCTATTGATGAAAACCAAATTGAACAAAATACGCTATCTCAGGAAATAGAAAACTTGGAAAAAGATTTGGTTTCTGAAGATTCACTGGATAAAAAGAAACAATATAATCAACAAAAGTTAGAACTACATGAGAAAGAGAATCTGTATAACAAACTTAAAGATACTTTTAATTCTGATAAAGAAAGAAAACAAAAGCGAAATTGGTGGCTTAGATTAAGTTTTATAGTGTTATCTATAGTTGGTCTGGGTTTAACACTATTCTCATTTGTGACTCAAAATTTAATTTTCGGAGTTATATTTGCAATCTTAACTGTCATATTTATTGTTGGTACTTTCTTGGTTAAGACAAAAGAAATTGATTACAGTGAATCAATTAGTGAAGAGATTAATGATTTGGAACAACAAATTAATGATTTGGAATCTAATTACGATTTAAACTTCGACTTAGATCAACAATTTCAACTTCGTGAACGTTGGAGTAATGCAAGTAACAATAAGAGTGTATTAGCTAATAAATTAAATCATCAAGAGAATTTACTGCAAAATACAGAACAACAAATCAATAACTTAACTCAAAAATTAAATGCAGTTAAAGAAAATGTGAAAGTACCTAATGAAATGACAGATGATTTATTAATAGATAGCTTTAAAACAATGAATCAACTTAAATCAAATGACAGTTACCGTAGTAAATTATTGGATCAACATCAACAAGTAAATCAAAAATTGACGCATTTTTATGATAAAGCGCTTAAAAATACTGAAAATGAGATCACACCATTTAATAAAGCTTCACTATTTAATGATATGAAGAACTGGATTTCTAAATACGAAAGTAATAAAGAGAAGAAAGAACAACTTAAAAGTCAAATTGAGTTATTAAGTAATGAATTGAAACAATTAAAAGAACAATTAGAAGAAAATGAAAAAACTATTAATACATTATTTACTTATATCAATGTTTCAAGTGAAGAAGCATATTATCAATCTTACGAGCAATATCAATTGTATCACCAACAACTTGCAAGATTTAAAGATTTAACTGCGTATCTCGAAAATCAAAATTTCTCTTACGAAGATAGTTCGAATTTGAGCGAAAAAACAACTGCTCAATTGGAAGAAGAAGATGCGCTTCTTGCTAAACAAGTTGATGCATATAACGATCAGTATTTAGATAAACAAACTGAAGTTAGTGACTTAACCGCTCAAATTAATTACATGGAGACAGATAAAACATTATCTAAGTTAAGACATGAGTATTATAACTTGAAGAATAGAATGAATGATTTAGCTAAAGATTGGGCTAGTTTAAGTTACTTAGAAGCATTAATAAATGAACATATTAAGCAAATTAAAGATAAACGATTACCTCAAGTTATAAATGAAGCTGTAAATATATTTACGGCTCTTACACAAGGGAATTATAATATGATAAATTATGAAAATGATACAATAATGGTTAAACATAATAATGGCCAAATGTATCATCCACTTGAACTAAGTCAATCAACGAAAGAATTATTATATATTGCACTTAGAATTAGTTTGATTAAGATTTTAAGACCTTATTATCCATTCCCAATAATTATTGATGATGCTTTTGTTCATTTTGATAAACAAAGAAAATCAATGATGTTAAACTATTTAAGAGAATTAGCGAAAGATTATCAAGTGTTATACTTCACTTGCATGAAAGATACTGCAATTCCTTCTAAAGAGATGCTAATTTTAAATAAATTAGAGGAAGGCGGAAAACGATGAGAAATGTAGAAAAGTTAAATCCAGGAGACTCGGTTGAAAATTTCTTCTTAATTCATAGAGCTACACAAGGTGTTACTGCTCAAGGAAAAGACTATATGACTTTATTCTTACAAGATAAAAGTGGTGATATTGAAGCCAAACTATGGACTGTTAGTAAAGAAGATATGCAGATTCTTAAACCTGAGACAATTGTTTGGGTTAAAGGTGACGTGATTAATTATCGAGGTCGTAAACAGATGAAAGTCAATCAGTTTAGATTAGCTAAACCAGAAGACGGATTTAAGACTCAAGATTTCGTTGCTGGTGCACCTTTATCTCCGGATGAAATCCAAGAAAATATTTCACACTATATATTAGATATTGAAAATGCTAATTTACAACGTATAACACGTCATTTATTGAAAAAATATCAAGATAAATTCTTTACGTATCCTGCAGCAAGTTCACACCATCATAATTTTGCAAGTGGACTAAGTTATCACGTGCTTACAATGCTAGAAATAGCTAAGTCATTATGCAACATTTATCCATTGTTAAACCGTAGTTTGTTGTATAGTTCAATTATTTTGCATGATTTAGGTAAAGTAAGGGAATTAAGTGGTCCAGTGGCTACAACATATACAGTTGAAGGTAATTTGTTAGGACATATATCAATTGCAAGTGATGAAGTTGCGGAAGCGGCGAAAGAGTTAGGAATTGATGGTGAAGAAGTGATGTTACTTCGTCATATGATTTTAGCACATCACGGAAAAATGGAATTTGGATCACCTAAATTGCCACATTTAAAAGAAGCGGAAATATTATTCTTTATCGACAATATTGATGCAAAAATGAATATGTTTGAAAAAGCATTTAAGAAAACAGATAAAGGTCAATTTACTGAAAGAATTTTTGGTATGGAAAATCGACAATTCTACAATCCGGAAAAATTAGACTAATTTAAAAGCGTTTTTACCTTACAATGTCAATTAATGAATAGACAATGTAGTGGGTAAAAACGCTTGTTTTATACAATTTTGAACACGAGAAAGGGAGCAAGTCAATCAATTCGTTAAGAATTAAGACTTGCTCCCTTACGATTTAATGTTAATACTATGAAAATTATGAAGATAAACCTGATGCAGCTGAAGAACTATCTGAAGATGACTGTTGTTGTTTAAGTTTCTCAGGATTTAAAATAGTGTTTTCTACAGCTTTCTTGATATCACTGTCTTTATAATCTACATCATATTCTTTCAATAAATCTTTATACGCATTTGTTAAAATCTTAGGATCTTTTTGTACCTTTTGTTCGATTAGTTTAGCTTTAAGTTTAGATTTTTGTTTATCAAAATCACTCTCTTTATCGGCTTTAATGACATGGTAACCATAGTCCGTTTTAACCACATCTGAAACTTGACCTTCTTTTAGTTTAAATAGTGCTTTTTCAAATTTACTTACCATTTGTCCTTTAACTACATAACCTAGAGAACCATCTTTTTTGGCACTTGAAGAATCCATAGATTCTTTCTTAGCAATTTCTCCAAATTTATCTGGGTTCTTTTCAACTTCTTTTTGAATTTTTTCAGCTTTCTCTTTAGCTTTTTTGTCTGATAAACCTTCTTTATCACTACTGCTTGATTTAACTTTTATTAAAATATGAGAAGCTTTTTTAGTGTTTTCTTTAAGTTCTTTGTCTGACACTTTAACTTTATCAGCTAATAATTGTTTTTGATATGCGGCAAGTTTTTTCTGTTCTTTATAATCATCTAAAGACATACCTTGCTGTTTAAGCATACTTTCAAATTGATCTTTGCCACCATATTGTTTTTGTTCTTTTTTAATTTCATCATCGATATCTTTTGTATCGACTTTATCTTTATATTTATCAGCTAGAATTTTATTCAACGCAATGCTAAATGACGTACTAGCAATTTGTTCGTCACCAATTTTATTCATTACATCTTTTACTTTTACATCTCCAGCTTTAGAAGAGATTAATGTATTACTTTCTGAATCTGTTGCATTTGAACCGCATGCACCTAAAAGTAAAGCACTCGCAGTTACTGGAACAATTAATTTATTCATAATTTTCATAGTTGATAGCTCCTTTTACATTAATAACAACGTTACTATAACATATTATGAAAACATCACCAATTAGAAATAGGCTAGATACTGCCAAAGTATGAGATTAAGTAGGGCTTAAGCATTAAAAAAGTATCGAACTTGAGGCATTATATATGTTTCAAGCTCGATACTATGATACTCAGTGAAAAGATTGATAAGGCACTTTATTTAATATATTTATACCTGTTTGATGTTCCTCGATAAAATGACCTTCATTTGAAAAAATAATAATTTTAAGATATAAAAAATCCATTACAGATATGCCAAAATTTAACGCAAGTAAAAACATAAAATAATGTCCATATTGCGGAAAATGCATCGTTAGAAAAATCAAAAATATAGTTATTAAAATAAAAGGTAAAATTAAATTAATACAAAAGTATATCTTATGTACAGGCGTACTTACATACGTATTAAAATAGGGTAACCAGCGCTTTTTGTTTAATTTATGAATTCTAAATGAATTAACATAAGGTAAGAAAAAGAGAAGGTGTAATGCTTTATGGATAGGGTACATAAGTGCAACAATTATTAATAAGATAATAAAATGTCGATCTGACAAAGGTGTATTTACAAAATAATACATTATTTCATAACTAATTAAAAATGCAATGACTGTAATAGTAAAACTTAAAAATGCAATTCTTGGTACACCAAATCGTGCATGAATATCAATTTGACGTTTACATAGAAACATACTGACACCTCTTAATAGGTCTTATTTATATACGCTACGTATTATCTAACTATCAGTAAAAACAGTCAAGTCAATTTTGGCATTAATAAAGAGAGTAGCGAAATATTCATAATGAATTCAACGCCACTCCCGTATCACAGTTTAATCTAATGATTAAAACTTTATTTATTATCTTTTGAAAAAGTATTACTTATTTCTTCGCCACGATTTTGTAGATTTTCAATGTGTGATTGTAATTTTTCGATATTAGGATTAATATCCGATTTAAAATCACCAATTAGTGTTTTAAATTCATCACCAATTTCGCTACCATATGAGACACCATCATTTTTAACTTGCTTGCCATAATCAATAATATTAAAGAAATTACGTTTAAGTGACTCAATTTCACGTTCTAATTCAGAGCGAGACCCAGTAGGTTCTTTAGCATCAATCGTGTTATTTTTTACGCTTTGATCATCACGGTTTAACCAAGAAACAGCAATTCCAGATGCTACTCCCGCAGTAATACCAAATAATACGCGTGATATTTTCATGTTCTATTCTCCTCACTTATTATGTCGTTACAGGATAATAATAGAATAAGAAATGAAATAAATTTCAGATTCTACAACAATCATATTTCGACAAGTTAATTATAATTGTATATTACCCTATAATGACATTCAATATGCAGAATTAATCAAATTGCGCTTTGATTTGATTGGCGATAGCTTGTTTTTGTTCATCATTAATTTCGTTCTCATGTGTTTCCCAATGGTATCCGAAACCGTCGATATCATTTTCGTATCGTGGCAAGAAATGGAAGTGAATATGGAATACTGATTGATCTGCGAACTCACCATTATTTTGTATGATATTTAGACCATCAGGATTAAAAGCTTTCTTAATTGCATTAGCGACTTTAGGTAAAGCTGCACCAATATGAGCTATTGTCTCTTCATCAGTTTCAAAAATATTTGGTGACGCTTTTTTAGGAATTAATAGCGTATGACCTTTAGTCACTTGTGAAATATCTAAAAATGCATAAACAAAGTCATCTTCATAAACTTTAAAGCTTGGAATCTCTCCAGATAAAATTTTACTAAATACAGTTTCAGCCATTTGAATGCACTCCTTTTACGTATTTATAGCTTATTATAGCATTAGTAAAATAAAATTTCGTTAGTGAAGTAAATGTAATTTTAGTAGTTAAAAGCTAATTTTGGTACAATGTTATTCATGGAGGTGCCTTATGACAGTAAAAGTTGAACATTTAACAGGTGGTTATGGAAAACGTCCTGTTATTGAAGATATAAATTTTGAATTAAAAGCAGGGGAAATTGTTGGTTTAATTGGATTAAATGGTGCAGGCAAAAGCACAACTATTAAACATATGCTAGGTTTATTAACGCCAACTGAGGGTAATCTCTCTATCTCAAATACAGAAATTACAGATGACATCGAAGTTTATCGAAAAAAGTTATCTTATATACCTGAATCACCAATTATTTATGAAGAATTAACATTAGAAGAGCATATTGCGATGACTGCAATGGCATATCAATTGAGTAAAGAAGAAGCAATGAAACGTGCAAGACCTTTACTTAAAACATTTAGATTAGAGAATGAATTAAAGGTCTTTCCTAGTCATTTCTCTAAAGGTATGAAACAAAAGGTGATGATAATATGTGCATTTATTGTCAATCCAGAATTATATATTATTGACGAACCATTTTTAGGACTTGATCCACTAGGGATTCAATCCATGTTGGATTTAATGGTAGAAAAGAAAAATGAAGGACGTACTGTTTTAATGAGTACGCATATTTTGGCAACTGCAGAACGTTATTGTGATCGTTTTATTATTTTAGATAAAGGTAAAGTGGTTGCTTTCGGTGATTTAGAGGAGCTACGTAAACAAACTGGTTTAAGTGGTCACACACTTGATGACATCTATATACATGTCACACAAGGTGGTCAAGAAAATGGATAATTCAGCTACTTCATTATTTAAATCTAGATTAAACACCATTCAAAAAGAAAAGCGTTATTATAATAAATTTATTTTTAATGGCCATTTTTCAGTATTTTTATTAATTTTATTGGGAGCATTTATATTAGGTTATGGTCAATGGTTGCAACATATACCTAAACATATAGATTATACGTTATGTGCAAGTATAATATTAGCTGTAACATCTATCTTTCCAATACGAACATTTTTAAAAGATGCGGATAGAATATTTTTATTGCCTTTTGAAAAACATATGAAAAATTATATGAACCTAAGCATTCGCTACAGCTATTTTAATAGAATAGCGATACAATTAGTAATACTCATTATCTTGTTTCCGTTATTTTCTAAATTAGATGGTGATTTCATAACACCATTTATCATTTTGAGTATTTTAACATTGATACATCCATGGATTGGATTGAAAGTGAGATGGCAATGGTATCAACTAAAGCAATCAAGTTGGAGTATAAGTTTAATTTTATTTTTGATTAATTTAGTAACATATGACTTAGTATTGGGTTACCAAATGTACTGGGGAGTTATCTTTACGTTTATATTACTTGGTGGAATGTTAGCGTTACCTAAATTAAATCGAGTTAATTTATATCCATGGGAACGAATGATAAATATTGAAGAAAGACACCATACAAATTATTATAAATTCGTAAATATGTTTACGGATGTTAAACATTTAAAAGAGTCTGCAGTTAGACGTAGATATTTAGATTTCTTATTACCTACACCTAAAGGCCGGAAATTTAATTCTAAAAATATGTATTTATATCTGTATACACGTAGCTTTGTAAGAGGTAGAGATGCTTTTAGTATTATATTTAGACTGATTGTCATTGCTTTAGTGCTAATGATTTGGCTATCGTTTCCGATTGTTTCAGCAATTATTGGATGTCTGTTTATGTACATTACATTATTGCAAATGTCTCAATTTTATACGCAACAAGCCTATGGATTATGGCCTCAAGTTTGGCCAGTATCAGATGTCGAAGTGATTAAAGGCTATGAAAAATTTCTTTATCGCTTGATGTTAATTATAGGAATAATTTTTTCAATTGCATTTATCAGTATTTACCCACAATATTTCTTTTTCGTTCTAATCTTCTTTATAGTAGGGTGGTTAACGATTAGAAGCACAATTAAGAAATTACAATATCAAGAATCACTACTTAAAGATTAAAAAGGTTGCCTATGACTAGAACAAGTTAAACTAAATCTAGTTAACAGGCAACCTTTTTATTATTCCTTGATTGGATATAAATATCTCTCAAAGTAGCTAGAATGTTGACTACTAGAACCAAAATAATGTCTTAATGCATCTTTTGAAAAATAATCCTTAAATGTATCTGTTTCTTTAAAATCTTCGTAAGTTTGGCGATTAGCAAAACCAAAATAAACTTTGTAAGTTGTTCCTTGCACTGGCTTTAAAAAACGATAACTCTTAAAACCGGCAAACTTATCGAAATTTAATTCCAAATTTGCAATACGTTTTTCTAATTGATGGACATGATCATCAGAAGAAGGGATAAATATTGCTGAGTAAAAATGTGTTTGATCTAAGTCATTAATAGCATTAACAGTTGTATAAACAGTTGGATGTTTTAAAATTGATTTTTCATCAGATTCTTCAATAATTACAGAAGAATCATTTGTTGAAAATAAAAATAGATTTCTATCAGTATTATTTGTTCGGATTTGATTTAAATAACCATAAGTCCCATAAGTTGTATATATGTTCATGACTCATACCTCCTTTATTGTTTATATTATACGATTAATTAATGATACTAGCTATAATAATTGTATGTATTGTTTAAATATTTTAAAAATTCATTTAGTCTTATTGAGGGATATTTTTAAGCATATAAATATACTATAATTTTGTTTAATAAATTATTATAATTTAATGAATTGAAATGTACATTTATGCTTTGTCTTTTTTATGACATTTAAGTGTAGATAAACGATAATTATATCAGCATATGATATTATAGATAAGAATGATTTTAATTTAGGAGGACTATAAGGTGCATAATAAAAATAATACAATTTTACAAACAATTAAAGGTGAAAAAACATCTCATACACCTGTATGGTTTATGCGCCAAGCTGGCCGTTCACAACCAGAATATCGAAAATTAAAAGAGAAATACTCACTTTTCGACATCACACACCAACCTGAATTATGTGCTTATGTAACTCAATTACCAGTTGATAATTACAATACTGATGCAGCAGTTTTATATAAAGATATAATGACACCTTTGAAACCAATTGGTGTTGATGTTGATATTAAATCAGGTATTGGACCAGTGATTAGCAATCCAATTAAATCTGTATCTGATGTAGATAAATTAACTCAAATTGATCCAAAACGTGATGTACCGTATGTACTTGAAACAATTCAATTGCTAACACAAGAGAAATTGAATGTACCATTAATTGGGTTTACAGGTGCGCCATTTACATTAGCTTCCTATATGATTGAGGGCGGCCCTTCAAAAAATTATAATTATACTAAAGCAATGATGTATGGGGATGAGGCAACATGGTTTGCTTTAATGAATCATCTCGTACAAGTATCAATTGACTATGTGGTTGCTCAGGTGGAAGCGGGCGCAGAGCTGATTCAAATTTTCGACTCATGGGTTGGAGCTTTAAATGTTCAAGATTATCGCTATTATATTAAACCCTCAATGGATAAATTAATTAACGGAATTAAAGCTAAATATGATGTTCCTGTCATAATGTTTGGAGTGGGTGCAAGCCATTTAATTAATGAATGGAATGACCTAGCAATAGATGTCCTAGGATTAGATTGGCGTACGTCTATCTCATCAGCTACAAAAATGGGTGTTAATAAAACGTTACAGGGTAATTTAGATCCGTCATTGTTACTCGCGCCTTGGGACGTAATAGAGCAAAGAGTACGTGAAATTCTGGACGAGGGCATGGAAAGAGGTAAACACATTTTTAATTTAGGACACGGTGTTTTTCCTGAAGTACAACCTGATACATTAAAGCGAGTTACTCAATTTGTTCATGATTATACAAGTAAATAGTATTAAGAATACAAAGATTAAGGAAGGTTTTATTTAATGACTAAGACAGTAGGTTTATTAGTTATGGCATATGGAACACCATATAAAGAGAGTGATATTGAACCATATTATACAGACATTAGACATGGTAAGAGACCAACTGATGAGGAATTACAAGATTTAAAAGACCGATATGAATTTATTGGTGGTCTTTCTCCTTTAGCTGGCACTACTGATCGTCAAGCTGAAGCATTAAAAGATGCTTTAAATCAAGTTTATGAAGATGTGGAATTTAAATTGTATTTAGGTCTAAAGCATATTTCTCCTTATATTGAAGAAGCTGTAGAAAAAATGTATAAAGATGGTATTAAAGAAGCGGTTACTGTTGTTTTAGCGCCACACTATTCTAGTTTCTCAGTTGGATCATACAATAAACGTGCTAAAGAAGAGGCCGATAAATACGATATTGCTTTACATCATGTTGAACATTATTATCACCAACCTAAATTTATTGAGTATTGGACTAATAAAATTAATGAAACTTTAGAGCAAATTCCTCAAGATGAACATGATGAGACAATCTTAGTTGTATCAGCTCATAGTTTGCCTAAAGGTTTAATTGAAAAAAATAATGATCCATACCCTGATGAATTAAAAGATACAATGAATCGTTTACAAACATCTTCAAATATTAAACACGTTGCTCAAGGCTGGCAGTCTGAGGGTCACACAGGTACACCTTGGTTAGGACCCGATGTACAAGATTTAACAAGAACGTTGTATAACGAACATCAATATAAACACTTTATCTACACGCCAGTAGGTTTTGTATGTGAGCATTTAGAAGTACTGTATGATAATGATTATGAATGTAAAGTTGTTTGTGATGAGATAGGAGCAAATTACTACCGTCCAACAATGCCTAACACGAATCCATTATTTATTAATGCTATCGTGGATGAAATAAAAACAGTTTTTTAATAAAGGAAGGGACTCAATGTGAGTAAAAAAGTTGCAATTATTGGTGCAGGAATAACTGGCCTCTCAAGCGCATATTATTTAAAACATTATAAACCAGATATAGATGTAACCATTTTTGAAGCGACAAATCGACCAGGTGGAAAGATACAGACGTATCGTAAAGATGGATATACTATAGAACTTGGCCCTGAATCTTATCTTGGACGAAAAACAATCATGACTGATATAGCAAAAGATATTGGACTTGAAGATGATTTAATTACTAATGAAACAGGTCAATCATACATTTTCGCTAAAAATAAATTGTATCCTATACCAGGTGGTTCGATTATGGGCATCCCAACTGATATTAAACCGTTTTTAAAAACAAGACTTATTTCACCAATAGGTAAGCTAAGAGCGGGACTAGATTTGGTAATACCCCCAATAAAAATTGAGGATGATATATCAGTTGGAGCGTTTTTTAGAAGACGATTAGGGAATGAAGTGCTTGAAAATTTAATAGAACCCCTCATGGGTGGTATCTATGGTACCGATATAGATCGATTAAGTTTAATGAGTACATTTCCTAATTTTAAAGAACAAGAGGAAAAGTATGGTAGTTTAATCAAGGGTATGCAACACGAAAAGGCTGAACGTATTAAAAAACGTCAATTATATCCTGGTGCCCCTAAAGGTCAGTTTAAACAATTTCGTCACGGATTAAGTTCATTTATTGAAGCATTAGCTAAAAATGTACAAGATAAAGGCGTAAAGATGAAATATCAAACACATGTAGAAGATATCATTATTAACAATGACAATTATGAAATAGTAACTGATCAATACAGTGAACAATTTGATGGTATTTTAATTACTACGCCTCATCAAACATTTATGAAATGGTTCAATCACGATCAAGCTTTTAAATACTTTAACGAGATGGATTCTACTTCAGTTGCAACGGTTGTATTTGCATTTGATGAGAAGAATATTGAAAACACATATAACGGTACTGGTTTTGTCATCGCGAGAACAAGTAATACAAATATTACAGCTTGTACTTGGACTAGTAAAAAATGGCCTTTTACTACACCGCAAGGAAAAGTTTTAATTAGAGCATATGTAGGTAAACCAGGTGATACGGTTGTTGAAGATCATACTGATGATGAAATTGCGACTATCGCACGTCGTGATTTAAATAAAATGATGACTTTCCATGGAGATCCGGAGTTTACAATTGTCAATCGTTTGACTAAAAGCATGCCTCAATATCACATTGGTCATATTGGTCAAATAAGAAAAATTCAACAACACGTTAAAAATAATTATTCTGCACTCAGAATTACAGGTGCACCATTTGAAGCGGTTGGGCTTCCAGATTGTATTCAACAAGGTAAAAATGCTGTGGAAGAATTGCTTGATGAAATATAATAATTTAAACACTTTTTTTGAGGTGGAATTGCCTCTTTAAAAGTGTTTTGTTATATAAATTGAGAATTATTATTTAAGTTTGAGGAGGTAAAAATATTAATGACTAATGTAATTATAGTTCATTCACAATTAGGGAATTCTCATAACCACTGGTATAAGTGGTTGCAACATAATTTAGAACTAGAAGGTTACGATGTTCAATTATTCCATTTAGATGAAAGTAAGAATGATAATATAGACAATTGGGTCTTCGAATTAAATCAACAAATTGAACTTTTATCTAAAGATACTTATTTTGTCACTCATGGGTATGGTTCATTGGCTACTTTGAAATACATTGAAGGTCTATCAATTGACGGACCATTTGAGGGGTTCTTCAGTATAGCAGGATTTAAAGAAGATGCGAAGAAAATAGACGATTCAATAAATGTAGGGGAGTTTAATGTTGATTATGATTTAATTAAAACTAAAGTTAATCACTTTTATGGACTAGCTTCAAAAGATGATTCTTATGTTTCTTACATAGAAACCCAAAACTTAATTGACGAATTAGGTGGTAAGACTAAAATTGTTGATGAAGGTGGACATTTCTTAGAAGAAGAGGGCTTTGTATCTTTTACTGAATTACAAGAAAAAATGCAACATTACATGACTAAATAATAAAACATATGATTTTATTATTAATACGTTCTACATTTAAACTAATTTAAGTAGGGAGTTAAAGCTACCTACTTTTTATTATTAATAAGGTTGATAATTAAATATAGAGATACTTTCAAGTGTAATTAGATATCCAATTGGTATCTTTAATTAAAATATTTTAAATGTAGCGTTTTTTTACACAAAATAGTTTAGAATACTTATTGACTAAGTTAATGATACTATATATACTAATAAAGTATTCGAAAGGCGATTACTATTAGTCAATTGTCCCATTTCAATATGAAGATTCGATTAAATGAATGTAAAATTTATTTAAAATTATTATTGACATTAGATAATATAAAATGATATACTTGTTAAGTACTGATTTTTGAGACGTAAATAATATTAGCGCGGGATGGAGCAGTTCGGTAGCTCGTCGGGCTCATAACCCGAAGGTCGGTGGTTCAAATCCGCCTCCCGCAATACATAGTTTTAATAGGTCTCGTAGTGTAGCGGTTAACACGCCTGCCTGTCACGCAGGAGATCGCGGGTTCGATTCCCGTCGAGACCGCC
>NZ_JBXARC010000025.1:0-31423 GCF_058807855.1 Staphylococcus sp. GW821-FHT11H10
AAGACAATTTCTATATTATTTTAATAGAAATTGTCTTTTTTTCACTTATCCAAGAACTTTATGTCCCGGACTCTTTTTAGAATTCAATATGGTGCTAATTAGCGCTGCCTAATAACTCATTAGATAGCTCTACGACATATTTTAATTTAGTCCATTGTTCTTCTTCTGTGAGCTGATTACCTTCTTCAGTTGAAGCGAATCCACATTGAGGACTCAAACATATTTGATCTAGAGAGATGTATTGTTGTGCCTCTTTAATACGTTGTTTAATTAATTCTTTATCTTCAAGTGCGGGTGTCTTAGAAGTAATTAAACCTAGTACGGCATAAGCTTCCTTATCAAAATAGCGTAAAGGCTCAAAGTCGCCAGAACGCTCATCATCATATTCTAAGAAAAATCCATGCAGGTGCTCTTTAAATAAATACGGAGCAATCGCTTCGTAACCACCTGAAATTGCCCATGTTGATTGATAGTTACCACGACAAATGTGTGTAGTTAAAATTAAATCCTTTGGAAGACCTTTGACAGCATCATTTACCACCTTATATGCTAATTCACGAGCTCGAACTTTTTCCTCATCTGTACGTTGACGTCCTCGAACTTTATGTGTACCGTCAGTCAGACCAGCCCAATATACATCGTCTATTTGTATGTATCTTGCACCTAAATCATAAAAATGTTGCAATGATTGGCGATAAGCTTCAGAAATATCATGAGCAAAGTCTTCAATATTTGGATAAATATCTTCATTCAATATGTTAGGGTGGAATAATTGGTTTGGACTCGGAATTGATACTTTTGCGGTAGCGCGTCCATTAACTCTGTCATATAAGAACTTGAAATGGTCAAAATGGGGGTGATTAGGATTATATCTAACTTTATCAACTACTCTTACATTATGGGCACGCGTTTCTAGCCCTTCAAATTCTAGCCCGTGATCAGGAGTGTAACCTTCGACACCATCTAGATTTTCTAAGAAATCAAAGTGCCACCAACTTCTTCGAAATTCACCATCAGTAATACTATGTAAACCTATTTCTAATTGCTTCTCTATAATACGGTCGATTTCCTCATCTTCTATTTGTTTTAGCTCTGCACCACTGATTTCATTTTGATTATATTTAGCGCGAGCGTCCTTTAATCTTTGAGGTCGTAACAAACTTCCAACATGGTCTGCTTTAAAAGGTCTGTAAGTCAATAGCAGTTCCTCCTTTATCAATTTATTTAGAATTTTCAGATAATATAAACATAAATTATCAAATACGAGTATTTTTGTCAATTTTCCCTAAAAATTAATTAGTTGTAGTAAAATAAAATTGAAAATTTTTATATGTTTATGTGCGTAATTCAATTAAAAACGACCAAAGATGACATCAATTAGTTAGTTTAATATAATAATGACAAGGAGTTGGTGGCTTTATGAAAATTAAATATATAGATAAACGTCACTGGCGTCGCCTATTAGAACGTGATTACATAGAAGTTAAGGTAAATAATAATAGATTTAAGGGTATTATTGGCTTGGTCACGATGAAGAAGGTTCGTGAACCTTTAGAGGTGACGGTAGTAGGCCAGAATATAATTGTTGCTGATGACAATTATCAATGGTTGCAGATTTTGCCGGAAAAGAAACGATATAGTATTACTGCAATGTTTGATGATAAAGGAAATCCATTGGAGTATTACTTCGATATCAATATTAAGAATATTACTCAAAAGGGCAATGCTAGAACACTCGATTTATTCTTGGATGTGCTTGTGTTACCATCAACTGGAGAATATGAACTCGTTGATGAAAATGATTTGAAATTAGCATTAAAAAATGAACAAATCACTAAAAAGCAATATCATGAAGCTTATATGATTGCGCATCAATTGATGATTGAAATCAATGAAAATTTTGATGATGTTAATAATCGAATTATGTATTGCTATAACAAGATGGTTGGTAAGTTGAAAAAGCCAAATTATAATAAGACGTATAAAAAACATATTCAACATCATAAGCCACATGTAAATAAAGGGAAATGATGGAACTCTAAGCCTTTAATATTAGGAGCGAAGCGGAACGATAAGTAAATGTGAAGCATTGTTTATATAGTTTTCGTTTCGGTCTTAAATTTTTTTGTTGCTCATAGCCATGTTCATGAATAAACATTAGTAGGGGGAAGCTATGAAAATAGAAGACTATCGATTATTAATTACATTAGATGAAACCAAGACGTTACGTAAAGCAGCAGAAATATTATATATTTCTCAACCAGCTGTAACACAACGACTTAAAGCAATAGAGCATTCATTTGGTGTAGGCATATTTATCCGTACAAAGAAGCAATTAATCACTACCACTGAGGGTGCTATGATTATTGAGCACGCTCGTGACATGTTAAAACGAGAGCGTGTATTTTTTGATAAAATGCAAGCACATATTGGAGAAGTGAATGGTACCATTTCAATCGGCTGCTCATCATTGATTGGTCAAACGTTATTACCAGAAGTATTAAGTTTATATAATTCACAATTTCCAAATGTTGAGATACAAGTTCAAGTAGGTTCTACAGAACAAATTAAAGCAAATCATAGAGACTATCATGTGATGATAACTCGAGGAAATAAAGTAATGAACTTGACTAATACACACCTCTTTGACGATGATCATTATTTTATCTACCCAAAAGAAAGAAAGAGCGAGGTTTCTAAATTACCTTTCATAGAGTTTCAAGCTGATCCTATCTACATCAATCAAATTAAAGAATGGTATAATGAGAATCTTGGACAAGATTATCACGCAACGATAACAGTGGATCAAGTTGCTACATGCAAAGAAATGTTAGTAAGTGGTGTAGGGGTTACGATTCTTCCGGAAATCATGATGAAAAATATAGATAAAAATATGTTTGAATTTGAAAAGGTAAACATCGACAATCAACCACTTATTCGCTCAACGTTTATGAGTTATGACAGTAGCATGTTACAACTCCCTCAAGTTGAGTCATTTGTTACTTTGATGCTTAACTTTATTCGCTAATCATTAGGATAATGTGTAATTAAAAAAAGAATAGAGGTAGAAAAATGTTTGCAGCATTGTTGCATATAAAAAACTACAAATTATTTGTTGTGAATATGATGCTATTAGGTATGGGGATTGCCATCACAGTACCTTACTTCGTCTTATTCGCGACTAAAGAGCTAGGGATGACAACTAACCAATTCGGCATTTTACTTGCCCTAGCAGCAGTGAGTCAATTTACAGTCAATTCTATTGTCGCTCGCTTTTCAGATACGCATAGCATTAATAGAAAAGTACTCATCATTAGTGCACTAATGATGGGGGCTATTAGTTTCTCGATTTATTTTTATATTCATAATATTTGGTTGTTTATTATTGTATACGCTGTTTTTCAAGGGTTATTCGCTCCAGCAATGCCACAATTATATGCATCTGCACGTGAATCCATTAACGTTTCATCTTCAAGAAATAATGCTAAATTTGCCAATACTGTTTTACGTTCTATGTTTTCTTTTGGTTTCTTATTTGGTCCGTTAATCGGAGCGTATTTAATTCAATTTATGGGATATGCTGGACTTTTTGGCGGCACCGTCTTTATATTATTATTCACACTTATTTTACAAATCTTCTTCTATAAAGATTTAAATTTATCAGCAAAAGAGCAAGTTGGTGGTACAGCCAATATTGAGAAGACTGCGCCTAACATGCTTAAGGATAAAACACTATTTATTCCATTTATAGCATTTATTTTATTACATATAGGTCAATGGATGTACACAATGAATATGCCGCTATTTGTCACAGATTATCTTAAGGAGCAAGAGGGATATGTAGGAACGCTAGCAAGTTTATGTGCCGGCTTAGAAGTTCCCTTTATGGTTATATTAGGTATGTTATCTGCTAAGTTGGCTACTCGAACGTTGTTAATCATAGGTGCAATTAGTGGTGGTGCCTTCTATTTTAGTATTGGTGTTTTTGAAAATATCTATGCTATGATGATTGGACAAATCTTCTTAGCACTATTTTTAGCTATCTTACTCGGATTAGGTATTAGCTATTTCCAAGATATTTTACCTGATTTCCCAGGTTATGCTTCAACATTATTTGCGAATGCAATGGTGATTGGACAGTTGTTAGGAAATTTATTAGGTGGTGCAATGAGTCATTGGGTTGGATTGGAGAATGTTTTCTTCGTTTCAGCAACATCTATTTTCATAGGAATGATATTGATATTCTTTACGAAAGATCAAAAATATACGGAAGCGGATGTGAAAGTTAAGTAATGGAAGTTGTTTTATGGATATTAATACTATTATCATTTGTTTTAGCATTTGTAGGTTTAATTAAACCTATTATTCCATCTGTACTTGTGCTATGGGTAGGATTCTTAATTTATCAATTTGGATTCTCTCAAGATGGGTTATCATGGATATTTTATGTAGCTATGATTTTGTTCACTGTATTTATTTTAGTATCTGACTTTTTAATGAATAAATACTTTGTAAATCGCTTTGGCGGTTCTAAATTGGGTGAGTATGCAGCGTTAATAGGTGTGATTGTTGGATGCTTCGTCATTCCACCGTTCGGTATTATCATTGTACCTTTTATAGCAGTGCTCATTGTAGAATTAGTGCAAGATTTTGATTTTGGAAAAGCACTTAAAGCAAGCATTGGATCTGTAGTAGCATTTTTAGCGAGTTCGGTTGCACAAGCGTTAATTATGTTCATTATGGTCATTTGGTTCTTTATAGATGTGTTTTTAGTAGGCTAATTAAAAAAAGGTTAAGTCATTTATATCAAAGTGGCTTTGAGTTTTCAAATCATCTTTTGAGAACATCATTGCGCACGTACGATACAGATGCTTAACCTTTTTATTTTCATAAAATGCTACTTTACAAGTCTTAGTTCATCGTGACAACGTATTATAAGATAGTATTTGAATCCTTGTTAACAAAATGATGTTGTATATAAAAAGCGATCGGCGTAATGATGGCTGAAATTATAATAAATGACCAATTACTAATAAGTATGTAAGGACCAAAAGCTAAAAATGATTGCGGAATAAAAAAGACATAAAATAGAGCGACTAACAGTAAAGCGATAATAGTGTAATTAAATAACCACACCCAATGTGAATTATTGAAACTTTGAAGTTGAACCGTCTTAAATATGACTAATATAAACATAAAGATAATAAATAAACCTGCTATGACACTAATCGGAAATGTATACAAGTAAACTTCATTATTATCTCCACCAATAAAAAAGCCAATAAAGCCTTTAAAGAAACAAAAAATACCAATTAAAAAAATAAAATTCCTGAAAATATACTTAAATATATTTTGAAACGTTTCATTTGGCAATGATTTAATTTCTTTTTTAGCATGTGCTTTTGGATTATGTTCGAAAAACTCTAATGCTAACGTACCTTCATTCTCAGCTTCTAATAATCTTTTTAATATGCGACTTAGCATTACCTCACTGTCATGCGGATTGACGCGTAAATCAGCGCGGATATATGTCATATAATTTTCAAAGATTTCTCTATCTGTATTATTTAGGCGCAATGATTTTACATTATTTTCACGTGCTAATTTCGCAGTGGATTTCATTGACTAAGCTCCTTAACGTCTAAACTTATTTTATTTTTAAAAATAATAGATTATTATATGTTAAATATGGATAATCATACCATAGATAAATATAGAATATAATGTATAACATAAAGGAAGTCATTATGCGAAAACTAACTGTTAAAGATATGCTATGGATTGAATCCATCGCAAAGATACAAGAATATTATATTGAAAAGCGAGAAACACATTACAATGCGACACATCTATCAATTGGATTACGTCAAGATATGATTATTCAACGATTAAAGCACAGTAATGATATAATTTTAATTGAATTGAGCGAAGACACACAGCGCTTAATTTCGTTTATTTGGGGGCATTTTGAAGCAGTTCAAGAAAAAGTAATCACTGAGATGATATACACAGACCCTCATTTTCGAGGACTGGGTCATGCTAAGCGTCTAAAGATTGCTTTAGAAAATTGGGCGATTGAAATGGGTGCTAAATCAATTGAAGGTATGGTTGATGCTACAAATGATGCAATGATTGAGCTCAATAAAGCGAATGGTTATGCGATAAGTCATGTAAAAATGCGTAAAGACCTAAGGTAAACAAATGAATAGGTTCTTAATTCATGTTAAAATAATATTACTCATTCGTAATAAAGGAGAAAAGCATGAAAAAATGGTTGATACTTCTACTTTCTGCGACACTTATGTTGTCTGCTTGCGGTAAAAGCGATGAAAGAGCATCATTAGAGAAAGATGTTAAAAAACTACAAAAAGAAAATGATGATTTGAAAAATCAAAAGAAAGATTTAGAAAAGCAAAAAGAGAAACTTAACGACCAACGTGAAAAGCTTCAAAAAGAAGTTGATGATTCAGTTGCGACAGAATCAGCTAAAGATGATTCAGAAAGCGATGAAAGTGATAGTAGTGACTCAAATCAATCATCAGATAGTGATACATACAAACAATCTAAGAGCCAAAGTACCACTGAAAATAGCACGTCAAGTAACGAAACGAATACTTCTGAGACAAATGGTGGTAGTGATTCACAGCAATCTAACCAATCTAGTAATACTCAAGAGCGTCAATCAAATAGCGGTGAAAGTGATACAAGTGAACAAAGTAGCTCAGACGATACATCATCAAGTAGCCGTTAATAAATTTATTTAAATAATGAAGGCAATTTGGCCAGCCTCATACGTCAAGTTTGACATGTATGGATGTAGGGTAAACTAAATTTAAATCATTTACAATTCACATTTTAATCATTTTATAAATTAAGCTTAACTACATAATAAAACGTTTAATCATAAACTATAACATTGGAGAGATGACATATGCATGAACAAGATTTTCACATTTTAGAAGGGCGCGAAATCACATTACCTGAATTAGGACGTGAAATTGAAAATATTACTGGACGTACAATTGTTGATTCTACTGGTGAAATCAAACGTGTGGTTGCACACTTACCAAACTTTGAATCTGATACTGACACATTTGTAGCTACATTTAAACTTAACCATCGTAATGACTTTGTAGATGCAACTTTTGTTGCACCTAAAGATCAACGTGATCGTTTAAAAGAGATTCCAGTACACATTGAACTCGTTAGTTATATATCTAGAGGTTAATTAGTTACTCAATCAAATTTAAAGACGGATAAAGTGTGCTATGGTCTATATCCATATCGCACTTTTTTACTCATGTATTTCTTTAAAATGGGGTGTTGAAAATGGCTACATATATAGAAACAGAAAGACTTAAATTACGAGACTGGAAGCAAGAAGATTTATTGCCATTTCAAAAGATGAATGCTAATCCTCAAGTGCGACGCTATTTTCCAAGTTTATTAAGTTATCGACGTTCTGAATTAGATATGAAAAAAATGGATGACATTATTAAAGAAAACGGTATAGGCTTATTTGCAGTTGAACTTAAAGAAACTGGCGAATGGCTTGGTTTTATTGGGGTTAATTATATACCTCAAGATAGCCAATACCCATTTGAGGAATTACCACTATATGAAATTGGATGGCGTCTTATTCCAGAAGTATGGGGTAACGGACTTGCCACTGAAGGTGCAACAGCTGTGTTAGCATTTGCCAAAAAAAAGGGGATTGAAGCTATTTATAGCTTTACTGCAGAAAATAATTTGCCTTCTAGAAAAGTAATGGAAAAAATTGGCATGACATTATATGACCATTTTGAATTACCAGAGTTAAGCAAATATCATATGTTAAAAAGACAAGTACGTTATTATAAACAATTATCAATATAAAATTAAAAGCGACATGAGATTGGATGGTTATATTATGTGATAAATAATCACTTTTATAAATATAATAGTCCAAAACATGTCGCTTTATAATTAATCGTATGTACGTATACCTAGGGGTTTAAAATTAAGTAACCCATTAATTAAATCTTCTTTAGAATTATATAAAGGTGCTAAATGTTTATATTTTTCATCAATAAATCCTTCTTCAATCATACTATTTATAAGTTGTTGAAGTGGATTGAAGAATCCATTTAAATTATAAACGGCAATTGGTTTTTCATGAATGCCAATTTGCGCCCAACTATAAGTCTCGAAAAATTCCTCAAGAGATCCAGCGCCACCAGGGGCCATTACAAAAGCATCTGCAAGTTCCGCCATTTTTTGTTTGCGTTCATGCATTGAATCTACAAGAATAAGTTCGCTCACTTTTTGACTAGTGATTTCTTTTTCATCTAACATCTTAGGCATTACACCAATAGCATGTCCACCGTGATCTAATACACCATCTTGAATTGCACCCATAATACCTACAGAACCTGCACCAAAAACTAATTCATAGCCTTGCTCAGCCATATATTTACCAAGTTCGTATGCTTCTTTAACATAAATGGGGTCTTTACCTTTACTAGCACCGCAATATACTGCAATTCGCTTCATTATTCTTCCTCCTATAGTTGTTTGATAACAGATTTAAATGCACGCTCAAATTGTTTTTTATCTTCTTTTGAAAAAGGGGGAGGCCCTTTATGACGACCGCCTTGCTTTCTTATCTGTGCATTATTATAACGTTGTTGTAATAACATATCTATATTACTTGAACGATACAAATGCCCTTTATGATGCATTACAATCTTAACTTTAGATAGTAATAAACTGGCAAGTCCATAATCTTGAGTTATTACAATGTCTTCTGGTGTAGCAAGCTTTACAATTTTATAGTCAACAGCATCAGGTCCATCATCAATATAAATTGTTTCAACGTGATTTGGGAGCACTTTATTTGAGTAATGGCTAAAGCTACGTAAAATGGTAACAAAAATGCCTGTCCCAGTAGTTAATTCAATTACTGAATCAACTACTGGACAAGCATCTCCATCAATGATTACACGTGTCATAAAGCGTTACGCCTTATTGTTATCTTCATTTTTATTTTGTGTAACAACACTTTCGGCTTCATGATCTTTGAACTTTTTCATTTCTTTGATGCGTGCTTTTTCTTCTTGCTTTTGTAATTTCTCTTCTTCTTTATGACGTTTATCAATATTTTTTTGGAGCTTTTTATCTAGCTTATTAACGTCTTTTTTATTATCTTTCTCGAGTTTTTCGCCTTTTTTCTCTGTCTCATCATCAAGTTTCCCAGGAGTTAAACCAACTTTTTCTTGATATTTTTGAGTTTTCTTCATGTCTTTAATGCGTTGTTTTTCGTTCTTTTCACGCTCTTTTTCTTCTTCTTTATGACGTTGTTCGATATTTTTTTGTAGTTTTTTATTCATTTTGTCAGCTTCTTTATAGTTTTTCTTAGCTAACTTTTCGCCTTTTTTCTGAATGTATTCAGGATCATTTTCTTTTGCAATTTTCTTTAATTCACGTTTGTTGTCGAATTCTTGTTTTTTATCTCCTAAATACTCTTTTGCACCTGTTGCTTTATTCGCAATCGCTTGTCCTGCATTTGACGTTGCATGAGTTGCTTTTTGTACCTCAGGATGAGATTTAATACGCTTACGTTCTACTACTAGTGGCACAATAATGATTGGTAAAACATTAATCGCCGTTTTAATGATTTTCTTTTTGTCCATACTCGTTGCCTCCATTAGATTTACTATTTATCTTCATTACCCTATGATACATCATACTAAACGAAGGAACTAGCTAGAACCCTTATATTAACTTGAGTAAAACTAGGTAGGTTAAGAGAGTGTTTTAGTCAGCTCATTGACTAAAAAAATCGCCAAAGATTAAATCTTTGACGATGTTATGTGGTGTAAAGCCATTATTAGATTGATTTATAATTAACCTGAAATGCCTTGACCAATTCCAAAGCCGAAGTAAAGAATGGCTATAATTATTACCAATACGATTCGATAAATTGCAAATGGTACTAACTTAACTTTATTAATTAAGTGTAAGAATGTTTTGATTGCAATCAAGCCAACAATAAAGGCAGCCAAGAATCCAATTAAGTAAAATGGAATATGTGCAAGTTCAATATATTGATAGTTTTTAACTAATGATAGTGCACTTGCAGCTAGCATAATAGGTACAGCCATAATGAAGGTAAAGTCAGAAGCAGACTTATGATCTAACTTCATCAAGACACCTGTTGAGATCGTAGACCCAGATCTACTGAAACCAGGCCACATTGCTACCGCTTGAGAGATACCAATTACGAATGCTTGAACATAATTGATTTGGTCAACTGACTTAGGGTTTTGAACTTTTTTACTATATTTGTCTGCAATAATCATATAAATTGCACCTAAGAATAAACCAATCATTACAGTAGGAACACTAAATAAATGCGCTTCAATAAAATCGTCGAATAACACACCTAATATACCAGCTGGAATCATACCGACTAATACGTGTAGTAAATTTAATCGACGTGGTTTAGAACGAAACTCCTCGTTTATTGAACTATTTCTATATTTGCCAATATGTAACATTTCGAAATAACGCTCACGGAACACCCATGCCGCAGCAAAAACAGAACCTAATTGAATTACGACTTTAAATGTAAAAGCTGAATGAGGACCTAGAAATTCAGTCGATTTTAACCACATATCATCCACTAGAATCATATGACCTGTAGATGAAACTGGAGCAAATTCAGTTAAACCTTCGACAATACCTAAGATAAGGCCCTTTATAAACTCGATAATAATCATAAGTAACCTCTTTCTTTTATTAAAAATTTAAAATATTGTTGTCTTTAAATATATTGTTGTCAAAATTCACTTTTCTATAATATCATAACGCATCAAATCAACGCTAATAATAATGAGATAACTAATAATTGAATTTATATAAAATATATCGCAGTACCTTTACTAATTTACTGATATAACTAACTTACCGCAACGGACTTAAGAATGAGATTGTATGTTCATTATTTTGTCACTGTTTTTTAAAAGATATTAAATGATAAACAATTGAGAACCTTTTATAATAATAAATTAGGTGAAGATAAAGTGAAAAAACTAATGAATTTAGTCTTTAAATATAAAGTATTTCCATTATCTATGGGAATTGTAAGTATGTTCTTAGCAATAACAGTAGTGGTTCAGAATATAAGTATTGCGAGTTTTTTAGATCGAGTGCTTTACAATCATTTGAGTTCTGTAAATTCACTATTGATTATCATCTTAATCGTTTTAATTCTTAGAGCAACATTGAATATGATTAATTTACGATTAGGTGATATGTTAGCTGGCAAAGTTAAACATCAATTGCGTCGAGAAGTTGTTTTGAAAGAATCAACTATTGCAACAGGAACGCAAATTAATATTTTAACAGAGACAATAGACGGACTATCCCCGTTTTTTAAAAATTATTTGCCACAGGTCTTTAAATCTATGATGATCCCTTTAATGATTATCATAGCAATGTGTTTTATTCATTTAAATACCGCATTAATAATGATAGTTACAGCACCCTTTATTCCACTTTTTTATATTATTTTTGGACTTAAAACACGTGATGAATCAAAAGATCAAATGACGTATTTAAATCAGTTTAGTCAACGTTTTCTTAATGTTTCTAAGGGACTCATTACACTTAAACTTTTTAGACAGACAGCCCACACGAAAAAGCAAGTATATGAAGATAGTACACAATTTCGAGATTTAACGATGCGCATATTAAAAAGTGCATTTTTATCAAGTTTGATGCTCGAATTCATAAGTATGCTTGGTATTGGATTGGTTGCATTAGAAGCAGCATTAAGTCTTGTTGTCTTTCATAATATTGATTTTAAAACAGCAGCTATTGCAATTATATTAGCTCCTGAATTTTATAATGCTATTAAAGATTTAGGACAAGCTTTCCACACAGGTAAACAAAGTGAGGGTGCAAGTGATGTAGTTTTTGAATTTTTAGATTCTGAAAACACACCGCTTACTAATCAAGAAATAGTAAAAGAGCAACAAGAATCTCTTATTAAGATGCGCAACGTCAATTATCAGTATCCGAATAGTCCTTCTTATGCCATTCGTAATATATCGCTCAAGATAGATAAGGGTGAAAATGTAGCTATTGTAGGACCAAGTGGTGCAGGTAAAACGACTTTAGCCAAATTACTTACTCAAATAGTACGTCCGACGAGTGGGCATGTATCTTTTTACAAATGTGTTAATCAAATTGGAATGCTAAGTCAAAATCCTTATATTTTTTCAGCATCAATTAAAGACAACATAGCAATGTTTAAAAAAGTTGATGACGACCAAATTCTTCATGTGTTAGAGATGGTTGGACTAAAAGAAAAGGTAATGTCTCTAAAAAATGGTATTCATAGCAGAATAGGTGAAGGTGGAGAAATGCTATCAGGCGGACAAATGCGTCGTATTGAGTTATCAAGGGTGTTATTAATGAATCCTGATATTGTTGTTTTTGATGAACCTACCACTGGCCTGGATTTAGAGACTGAAACTGTTATTCAACAAGTAGTCGCACAACATTTTGAAGGGGTAACGATGATTATGATTGCCCATCGCGATTCAACGATTCGTCAAGCAACGCGACGATTATTTATAAAAGATGGTTACTTAGTTGAAGATGATCAAACGATTTCTGTAAGACTTGAAAAAGGTGGTGACTTAGTGTGAAACCACAAATTCGATTTCGACCTGACAAAGATTTAATATTAGCAATATTGACGGGTGTTATTGGGAGTGTCGTTGCATTAGCAATGTTCTTCTTAAGTGGTTACATGGTAACTCAAAGTGCTTTAGGCGCACCTTTATATGCATTAATGGTGTTAGTTGTATCGGTTAAGTTGTTCGGGTTTATACGTGCGATTGCAAGATATGGGGAGCGTTTACTATCACACAAAACGACATTTACAATGTTACGAGATGTTCGGGTTCAATTTTTAGAAAAATTAATCCCTAGAGTACCTAATTTATATCGCCAATATTCATCCGCTGATTTATTGACTAAAATGATAAGCAAAGTAGAAGCTTTACAAAACATCTATTTAAGAGTCTTTTATCCACCGGTTGTCATTGGTTTCACAGCAATTATTGCAGCAGTAACATTGGTATATTTTAGTGTTATGCATGCTATAGTTATCATTATAAGTATGTTCTGTTCACTTTGGCTTGTACCGTGGTTGAGTGCTAAACGTGTAGGCAAATTAAAGCAACAAGTTGCACAACAGCAACAAACTACGATTACCCAATTTTACGATTACAAAGAAGGCTATGCTGAGTTAGATCGTTTTAACAATGTAGAAGCCTATCGTGAAGATTTAATGAATGCATTAGAATCGTATGACAAAATGCAATCGAAAGAAGCGCGATTTTTAACTTTATATGATTATATGCTAAATATAATCGCAATGATCGCTATATTTGCTACCTTAGCATTAGGATTTATTCAAGTTAAAGAAGGACAATTAAATGTTGTGTATTTAACGAGTATTGTTTTGATGATGTTAACTTTATTCGAACAAACAGTGCCTATGAGTAACTTTGCATATTACAAAGCAGATACTGATGAAGCGTTAAATAGTTTAAATGATGTTCTATCATATCCAGTAGATCAATCTAAGCAATCATTGGTAACAAAACAGAGTAACGTATACAATATTAGGAATGTATCATTTAGTTACGAACATCAAGAAATACCAACGTTATCCAATATTAATTTAACTGTTGGAAAAGGGGAAAAAGTAGCGATTGTTGGACCATCTGGTTCAGGAAAAAGTACATTATTACAAATCATGAGTGGTTTGTACGATATCGATAAAGGACAAGTTTCTCTCGATGGTCAGAACATATCACAACTAGATGAAGACATTCGCTTTGAAAAGCTTAATGTTCTTTTACAATCACAACAATTATTTGATGGTACATTACGTTACAATATGTTCTCTAGTAAAAATGATGATGTCATTCAACGTGTCTTAACGAGCCTCAATTTAGGCTATCTAGATCTAGAAAAAACAATCACTTTAGATGGAAACACATTATCAGGTGGTGAGGTGCAACGTATTGCATTAGGACGACTTTTTATAAAAGGTTCCTCAATATGGTTATTAGATGAACCAACGACTGCATTAGATGAGGATAATACTAAACAAGTGATGCAATTGATTGATGAACAAGTTGAAACACTGGTAATTGCAACGCATGATTTAAAATTACTGCCATATTTCGACAAGATAGTTGTTCTTATTGATGGACAGATTAGAGAACAAGGAAGTTATGATGAACTAAGTCATGGCAACCATTATTTAAGTCGTTTATTAAAAATGAATTAGACAATATTTAAATATACGCATACGTTGTCTTAAAACGAAAAACCTGAGGTATCTGTTATAGATAACTCAGGCTTTTCGTTATTGATAAATATATAGTAATTTGATTCGAAACGAATAACTTTAATTGGCTTAGTATTAGCATGTCATTTTACTTTGACTCGGTAAAAGCATCAATGACTTTCCCTAATAGACGATTGAGTTCATGTACTTCATCATTACTTAAAGAAGAAGCATTCGCGACTTTTTGAGATGCATCGCTTAATTCAGGTTTGAATTTTTCGCTTTTCTCAGTAAGATGAATAAATACTTCACGTTGATCAACTTCAGAACGTTCGCGTTTGATGAGGTCAACTTGTTCCATTCTTTTTAATAAAGGTGATACAGTACCAGTATCTAAAGCTAGTTCTGTAACTACCTTTTTAACATTTACAGGAGATTCATCCCATAAAATACTTAGCACTAAAAATTGTGGGTACGTAAGATTGTATTTTTTAAAGACTTTATTTGAATAGTAGCGATTAACTTGTCTTTGTGCATTGTACAAACTAAAGCAGAGTTGCTCTTTCAAATTATGTTGTTCAGACATTAAAGTTCTCCTCCAGACATTCTATCCGTCTCTCTATGTTTCGGATTAAATTTCGTCTATGTTGTATAAAATATAACTTGCAACACACTTCGTCTCAATGCCATGCTAAAATTAAAGTATGTTTAAATTCTAGAAGATATTTCTATTTTAATCAAGTGTAATCTAAAATAAATACATATATTATCATATTCAAATTAATTTTAAAAAGAAAAGAGATTTTAAAATGATAAATAATAAAAATGAAAAAGTATCAATTACAATCGTAAATGGCTTTTTAGGAAGTGGTAAAACTACATTTCTAAAACATTATATAGAGCAATTATTAAAAAAAGATGAGAAAATAACAATTATAATGAATGAATTTGGATCTTTTGACGTTGATAGTTTATTACTTGGAAATGATGTTTCCATTCATTCTTTAATTAATGGCTGCGTATGCTGTGATTTAAATAACGATTTAGTTAACCAATTGAAACAGTTGATTGATCAAACAGATACGAGTCATATTCTTATAGAAGCAACTGGTTTAGCGCATCCCTTTGAGATTTATTCGGCTTGCCAAGACCCTACAATAATAAAAAATGTTCATGAACCAACAATTATTGGTATTGTAGATGCACAAAGATTCACTAAAAAAGAAGTCTATAGTCCTTCAACAACTCAGTTATTAGAAGAACAATTACGTTATAGTGATACGATAATACTAAATAAAACTGATTTAATAGGTGAAGAAGCACTTAACGAAGTTAAAGAAAATTTAAATAAACTCAATCCACAAGCGCCTATAATTATTACCACTTATAGTCAATTTAATGATGAACAGATCAACGGTAAAGTGATTCAACATAATGAAATTCAGCATAAACATATACATCATCATGGAATTCAGTCGATGCAGTATACATTTACAGCGGCAATAGACCGTCAGTTATTTTATCAATTTATTATGCGTTTGCCAGATAGTGTACTTCGCTTAAAAGGATTTGTGAAGTTTAGAGATCTACCAGAAGTAACATATGAATTTCAATATGCAATGGGCTTACCTGATTATGGCATTATCTATAAAGACGTACCGATGACTATCGTTATCATTGGAGAGTCATTGGATACAGATAGATTACGTAATCAACTTGATATGATTCAATTCACATAATATCGTTTTGTCACAGTTATGACATAGGCGTTTACTTTTTTATGTTTTATAATAAAAATAGGAGGGTTTGACCATGAATAACGAAGATAAACGTACGAAACAAATTCGTTTTGAATTTAGATGTATTACGATTCCTTATACAGTTTTTGCTATTATCGTACTGCTATTTAATATATTTTATACTAACATTAAAGTGACAATGTCTTTATTCGGACTCTTTTTTGCATACAATTTAGGTATTTTATTCATAGCTTTTATTAATCGCTTTAAACGAACACTTATTTTATCTTTAATTTTGACCGTTTTAAGTGGGGCTACATTCTTTACGCTATTATATGTTTTTGGCTTAAATCGTGAAATTTTTGGTTAAATAATTTTGTTAAGAATGACATAGACTTTGTGATAGTCAGTAAGACGTTATCACAAAGTTTTTTTATGCTTAAAATAATATGAAAAGTGAATATTTTGTGTATTTTGTCACATTTCATCATAGATGAAGCGCTTTCTTGATATACTGAATTTGACGAATTAAGGGAGTGGTAACTATGGAAAAAGTGCAGGCTACACAGGAGAATAACAACCTATTAAAAAATAAAAAGGAAAAAAAGAGTAAAAGTGGTTATAAGCCAATTTGGATTATTATAAGCTTTGCCATTTTATTAATTATCTTGTTATTACCAACACCGGCAGGGTTACCAATAATGGCAAAAGGAGCACTTGCCATCTTAGCGTTTGCCGTTATTATGTGGGTAACCGAAGCTGTGACGTATCCAGTATCAGCAACAATGATTTTAGGTTTAATCATTTTAATTTGTGGATTTAGTCCAGTCCAACAACTGTCAGAGAAACTAGGTAATCCAAAAGAGGGAGATAAAATATTATCTGGCGCAGATTGGTTAGGCACGGGAAATGCATTAACGCATGCATTTAGTGGATTTTCGACATCTGCGGTTGCATTAGTAGCAGCGGCATTATTTTTGGCAGCAGCGATGCAAGAGACGCAATTACATAAACGTTTGGCTTTACTAGTGCTATCAATTGTAGGTAATAAAACACGTAATATTGTTATCGGTGCGATCTTAGTTTCAATTTTATTAGCTTTCTTTGTTCCTTCAGCAACTGCAAGAGCGGGTGCAGTTGTACCAATCTTATTAGGTATGATTGCCGCATTCAAAGTATCAAAAGAAAGTAAACTTGCATCACTTTTAATTATTACAGCAGTCCAGGCTGTTTCGATTTGGAACATTGGTATAAAAACAGCGGCTGCTCAAAATATTGTAGCTACTAATTTTATTAATCAGAACTTAGGACACGATGTGTCATGGGGAGAATGGTTCTTATATGCTGCACCATGGTCTATCCTTATGTCAATCGCGTTATTCTTTATCATGATGAAAGTGATGCCGCCTGAACATAAAGAAATTGAAGGCGGTAAAGAACTGATCAAAGAAGAATTAGATAAATTAGGACCAGTCTCTTTTAGAGAATGGCGTCTGATAATTATATCTGTGTTATTACTTTTCTTCTGGTCTACTGAAAAGATTCTACATCCTATAGACTCTGCGTCCATTACTTTAATTGCTTTGGCAATTATGTTAACACCTAAAGTTGGTGTTATTACATGGAAAGGTGTAGAAAAAACAATACCTTGGGGAACAATTATAGTATTTGGAGTAGGGATTTCACTAGGGAATGTACTATTAAAAACAGGCGCTGCACAGTGGCTGAGTGACCAAACCTTCGGGCTTATGGGGTTACAACATATGCCACTCATAGCTACTATTGCTCTTATAACACTATTTAATATCTTGATTCATCTTGGGTTTGCGAGTGCAACAAGTTTATCTTCGGCGCTTATACCGGTATTTATATCACTTACAGCTACATTACATTTAGGTGATCAATCGATTGGATTTGTGCTCATTCAACAATTTGTAATTAGCTTTGGTTTCTTATTACCCGTTAGCGCACCACAAAACATGCTTGCTTATGGTACGGGTACATTCACAGTTAAAGACTTCCTAAAGACAGGAGTACCACTAACTATTATTGCCTATATCTTAGTAATCATATTTAGTTTGACATATTGGAAATGGTTAGGATTGGTTTAAAGACTTTGGTATTCCATTAAGTCGAAACATAAAGTTTCTGATTTTAATTATTGGAAAAAGGGTAAAGTTAATGAACCTTTAATAACAGGAGTGAAATGATGACTATAGGTGTAATACTAAATCGCGTTTTCCGAATTAATAATAATCCATTATTTGAATATATTCATCAAAATAAAGAGGAAATTGAGAAATGCTACCTCATTATTCCACAGGAAATATTCGAAGAAGATGGCACAAACATGAAAGCAAATTATTATTATGGTGTAATGCAATCATTTCTAAATGACTTAAGACAGTATGATATTGAACCCTTCTTGTTAGACTATAGTGATTTAGGGGATTTTTGTGAAGATAAATCTATCAGTGAAGTTATTGTTGCTGGCGATATTATGAGTTATCATCAAGAAAGTTATGATATTCGTCATTAAAAAAAGGCTTTTAACAAGCACAATATTACAGTTACCACAGTGCGTGCCAATCACTATTTCAAACCAAGCGCTACGATGAACAAACAAGGGGAACCATACAAAGTGTTTACCTGCTTTTATAAGGCACATCGTTCCAAACTAAGAAAGCATGACTCTTATGCCTATAAATTAAAGAACTTGTCCGATTTATTCGTGAAATCTCAGCAAAAATTAAACCAAGATTATTCTAAGTATGGCCTTTCTGAATCAAAAGCAATTAAAAAATGGAATGACTACATAGATCAAGACATACAAAATTATGAAACCAATCGTGAATATTTGCCTGAAGTCTTAACAAGTCAGTTAAGTATCATTTTGGCTTATGGCATAATAGACATTAAGCAAATTGTTACTCAATTGTTAGAGCGTTATGAAGAGGACGAACATAATATTGAACAGTTTATACGAGAATTGATGTTCAGAGAGTTCTATTATGTGTTAATGACGCATTATCCAAACACAGCTCATGAGGCATTTAATGAAAAATATCGTGACATTAAATGGGAATATAATAAAGAGGATTATAAAAGTTGGTGTGAAGGGCGTACTGGTTTTCCAATAGTTGACGCAGCAATGACTGAACTAAATCAAACTGGATTTATGCATAATCGTATGAGAATGGTTGTTTCACAGTTTTTAACGAAAGATTTGTTCATTGATTGGACTTGGGGTGAGGATTATTTTAGAAGAAAATTAATCGATTTTGATTCCGCATCAAATGTACATGGTTGGCAATGGTCTGCATCTACAGGAACAGATGCTGTTCCTTACTTTAGATTGTTTAATCCAAGTCGTCAGAGTGAACGATTTGATAAAGATGCTTTGTACATTAAAACGTTTATACCACAGTTAAATGATGTTACTCCTAAATTATTACATGAACCTTTTAAACATGAAGCGGAGTTAGAACAAGAAGGTATTAAACTAGGTCAGGATTATCCAAAACCATTAGTCGATCATAAAGAAGCAAGAGACCATGTTATGTCAGTATTTAAACAAATATAAAAAACAATTGGAGTGAGATAGCAATCAAATTAAATGCTGTCTCACTCCAATTTACTTTTGTTAGAAGGGAGTGGGGAAGAAATAATATTTTCCAAAATTTATTTTACCCCAGCCTGCTTTGCTTGTAGATTTTCTTGTTGAAAATCTCTTTGCTGGGGCCCCGCACCCCAACTTGCTTTGCTTGTAGAATTTCTTTAAGAAATTCTCTTTGTTGGGGCCCCGCACCCCAGCTTGCTTTGCTTGTGGATTTTCTTGTTGAAAATCTCTTTGCTGGGGCCCCGCACTCAACTACGTTTTATTATCTATATTAGAACTACTTACGTGAGTGTGTGAACACGCTTATATTTATCTTCATTTATCCAAGGTTTTAAGTGTTATTTTAAGGCAAATAAGCATATATATACGGCTACGTATTCTAAGAAAGTAAACAAATACATATATTTTAAGCGTAGTTTGACATTTAATGGCACTTCCCATTTAGGATAACGGCGTTCATAATAAAAAATTTGAACGAGATACAAACCGATACCAAGTGGTAATAACATAAGGATAATACTATGCGTCATACTAAAACCATTTTTATGAAAGAAATGTCCAATAATGAGTTGTAAAGCAATAATAATGATTAGAAGAATCATAATGTGCCAAATCATTTTGCCACTCTCACTCCTTTCACGAAAATAATGATTACGGTTTGTAGTAATACCATTAGTAAAATAAATGTTATGGATTGTGTATTTAAAGATGCAATCACCTGACGAATAATAGTGAAAGGTTCAGTAATCAAATGAACAGTATGGAATCTTAAAAAGCGTCCCATATAAATACCTAAACCATTTAAGAACATAAGTACTACAATTAGAGTACGATTTATCCATAATTTTGAAGTAAAATGCATCAAATTTATAAATATAAGAATCATACAATACATTGCTAAAAAGACACCTAATAATAGGTAAGTAAAATATAGCCATTCCATAATATTTAATTGAACATAAAAATCAAATGTAAATTGATTTAAATGAATTAAATCCGTTAGCATATAAAAAGTATTAGGCACTAGCAATACAAAAATCAAACCAAATATTATAAAAAGTGGCCATTCATATTTTTTTCTTGGCTTAAATAATCTTAATAGTAAACATAACTCAAATGGTATATAAGCTAAAAAGAGGTTTAAACTCATAAAATTAAAAACACGTGTTTCAAATAGTGAGAATGTGAAAAGTATTATGAAATATATTCTGGCAATATAACGCGAAGTCATGTTATACACTACTTTCTTTGAAAAAATAAGAGTTTATTTTAGTTAGTCAATGATTAATAATAAAGGTTACCTAAATGGTAATCAAATATTTAAGCATTATGTTTATCTAGTCAAAAGAAATTTAAAGTTATAAAATGCTATTTTAATGTAATAAATGAGGAATACATATAATAACCCATAGATACATATCTAAATATGTCATCTATGGGCTAATTTAATTTATACATTGCATTAAGGTCTTAATAAGTTCAATCCAGTTTCTTCATCATGTGTACGATTAACATCTAAGTTAGTCATTTGAATTACTATTTCAGCCGTAGCTGATACAACAGCTTTCGTTAAATGACCACTCAATGTTTGAAAATCACGTGTTCCGAATGTTCCATGTAAATGCGCAAATGGTTTATCATCAATATGTGAAATATTACCAAGTAAACTTGTTAGTTCTAAAGCTTCATTAACTTCACGTGCTTCATATTTTTGAGTGTCTAAATTATAAAAATTCAACGTTACATTGTCACATGCGCCTATACCACTAACTGAACCGAATTTCATTTCTTGTTCCATAGCAAATTGTGTTAGGACTTCTACAATATCTTCGCCTTTATCTAGCACTAAAAGAAACGTTTGACCATCTTTATTATATTTCATCATCGTCACCTCAATTTGATAAGTTACCTACATTATACTAGCCAGTAAGTTTTATTGCTTAGAATTTAAATCTTACTATTGTAATATAGAAGTTAAATAGTATACAATGTCCTAATATTATGTAATTTTCAACTATGTTATTAGACGTAGCTCATTTATATTTAATCAGAAGCGTGATTAAAATTGATCTTCAATGAAATGATGAAATTTACCATATAAAAATGAAATGAGGTGTCATCATGAAAAAACAATTATTTACATTGTACTTCAATATTTTCTTAATCTTTGTAGGTATCGGATTGGTAATACCTGTACTCCCCGTTTACTTGAAAGATTTAGGTCTAAAGGGTAGCGACTTAGGCATATTGGTAGCAGTGTTTGCCTTATCTCAAATGATTATTTCACCATTCGGTGGTACGATGGCTGATAAACTCGGAAAAAAATTAATTATCTGCATTGGTCTAGTTCTATTTGCCATATCGGAGTTTCTATTCGCTATCGGTCATCATTTTCCTGTTTTAATCGCTTCTCGTATATTAGGTGGTTTTAGTGCAGGGATGGTAATGCCTGGTGTAACTGGTATGATTGCAGATATTTCACCAGCTAAGGATAAAGCCAAGAACTTTGGTTACATGTCAGCTATTATCAATTCAGGCTTTATTTTAGGTCCAGGGATTGGTGGATTTTTAGCGGAATTCTCACATCGAGCTCCATTTTACTTTGCGGGAACTTTAGGTGTTTTAGCATTTATCATGTCTTTATTATTAATTCATAACCCGCGCAAAGAAACAACTGAAGGATTCCATTCACTCGAACCGGAAGTATTTACAAAAATTAACTGGAAAGTATTTATTACGCCAATTATTTTGACATTAGTACTGGCATTTGGTCTATCAGCATTTGAAACATTATTCTCACTTTATACAGCTGAGAAAGCCAACTATACACCACGTGATATTTCAATCGCAATTGTTGGTGGTGGCGTAGCAGGAGCGGTATTCCAAGTCTTCTTCTTCGACAAATTTATGAAATACATGACTGAATTAACCTTTATTATCTGGTCATTACTCTATTCAGCGATTGTACTTGGTTTATTAATCTTGTCGCATAGTTATTGGACGATCATGTTTATTAGTTTTATCGTGTTCATTGGATTCGATTTAATTCGTCCAGCACTTACGAACTACTACTCTAACATTGCAGGTAATCGACAAGGTTTTGCAGGTGGATTAAACTCCACATTTACTAGTATGGGGAACTTTGTTGGTCCATTAGTAGCTGGTGCTTTATTTGATGTTAACGTGGAATTTCCCTTATATATGGCAATCATAGTTATGTTGTTCGGTATCGTGATTATTTTTGTTGAAAAAGCACTGCAAGCAACGAGACGTCGAAAACACACAACGAAGTAAAGACCATAGAATTGCTATGTAAAGGTTAATATGAATATTAAATGAAATAGGCAATGGCATCATTCGTTTTTAATTGAAAAATTGACGATGTCATTGCTTGTTTTTACATTTATGTTGTCAAATTGTAACAATATAGCGTCGATTATTAATAGAAGTATTACAAAGATTACAGTTATTTTAAATTGCAGTCTACATAATTATTTTTACTCTCTATATATGTTAAGATAAATAAAAATTTAGAGAGAAATGTGGGTAAGGAGATGAATTTAAAAAACATACTTTTAGGTATGGTGGCTGTAATTTTATCGTTATGTCTAGCTTTCTTATTATTTATAGCTACAAACCAAAATGCCTTAGCTAAAGTGCATCAGACAATTTCTACATTTTCAAAGATGAGTAGTGTCTCTGCAACTGAGAAAATGTTAGATATCACTACAAGTCACACAGCTAAAGCATCAGAAAAAAACGCCGATGAACGCAAAATGGAAACACACTATAATAAAATAGATTCCACTTCCCATGACAATGCAAATAGTAATAAGCATGAATATTCTTCTGAAGAATGTAGAATAATTGCTCAAAATTATACGAATCATCAATATGGTAAAGTGGTCAATTTAGAACGTAGTGGTGAAACGAATCAAGATATTACGTATCAATTGAATCCAAACCATCAATCACAAAGTAGTAATATTGCAGTAAATAAAACGGGTAAAATAGAAGCCTTATCTAATAACGCACAATGAGCGCGCCTTTTCTTATAATAGAGAAGAGCGCTCTTTTTATTTTTCATAGAAAGCGTAGTAAGATTATAGATAAAGATGAATTTGAGGTGAACGTGTATGAAACATAAGAAAACAAATGCGATGCGTATGTTAGACAGAGCTAAAATAGATTATGAAGTCAAAACATTTGAGGTCGAAGATCGGCATATGGATGGTGAACGCGTTGCAGAATTAGTCGGTGAAAATGTCCATGATGTTTTTAAAACACTTGTATTAGAAAATGCTGAACATGATCATTTCGTATTTGTAGTTCCAGTCAGTGAGTCATTAGATATGAAAGTAGCGGCAAGTGTCGTTAATGAAAAGAAATTACAGCTAATGCCATTAGATAATTTGAAACAAGTAACAGGTTATATACGAGGTGGTTGTTCTCCGGTAGGCATGAAACATTTATTTCCAACTACGATTGATCAATCTGCTTCTTCACGCGAAAAAATTATCGTGAGTGGTGGACAACGAGGAATTCAAATTGTGCTACAACTTAAGGATCTTGTTTCAATGACAAATGCACAAGTAGAAGACATTACTCAAAAATAGCAATATAGTGACAGATATTACAAATAGGATGACAAATTGTGTAATATCTGTTAATTTTTAAACCGAAATGAATGTTTTTGATTGTTTTTGACAATTTGTGATTGAAAAATGTAAGCGTACACATTATAATGTGAGTTGAAGCGGGGTGGTTAAATGATTTCTGAAAAAAGACATGACTTAATACTTCAGGAATTAAGGAAAAAAGATTTTCTCACACTCCAAGAATTAATAGAGCGAACAGGTTGCAGCGCTTCAACTGTTAGAAGAGATTTATCGAAATTGCAACAACAAGGTCGACTTCAAAGAGTTCATGGAGGAGCAACATTAAATAGTAATAGAAATAATGAACAAATTCTGTCGGATAAATTGTCGCAAAATTTAAAAGAAAAAAGAGTAATTGGTCAATTTGCTGCAAAACTCATCGAAGATAACGACTGCATTTTTATGGATGCTGGTTCATCAACGATTGAAATGATTCCATTCATTAAAGCACAAAATATTGTAGTGGTTACAAATGGATTAACGCATGTTGAAAAGTTACTTAACCAAGGCATCAAAACTTTGATGATAGGTGGACAGGTTAAAGAAACAACATTTGCCACAGTAGGTGCTAGTGCACTTGATACATTGAGTCGTTATTGTTTTGATAAAGCATTTTTAGGAATGAATGGTTTAGATTTGAAATACGGTCTTACGACGCCAGATGAAAAAGAGGCACTAATAAAAGAGAAGGCCATGGAACAAGCAAATCAATCATATGTTTTACTTGATCATTCAAAAATAGATGAAGTTTATTTTGCACATGTGCCAATTAGTCAAAACCATGTTGAAATGGTGGTATCAAAGCAAACAATAGCACTTTCACATTTTGAACAATATAAAGAGAAGTACGTGTTTATAGGAGGGTAACCATGATTTATACAGTAACATTCAATCCATCTATTGACTACATTATGTTTACTAATGGATTTGAAATAAAAGGGTTAAATAGAGCGACATCTACTTATAAATTTGCAGGTGGAAAAGGTATCAATGTATCTCGTGTTTTAAAAACACTAGGTGTACCATCTACAGCATTAGGGTTTGCTGGTGGTTTTCCTGGAGAATTTATAGCTCAAACATTAGAAGAAAGTCAAATTAAAACGGATTTTATTAAAGTTGATGAAGATACACGTATTAATGTAAAACTGAAATCTGGTGACGAAACTGAAATTAATGCACCTGGACCGTCTATTACTGACGACCAATTCCAAGCATTATTAAATCAAATTAAACAGACAACAAAGGAAGATACAGTTATTGTTGCTGGTAGTGTACCTAAGAGTATTCCAAGTGATGCGTATGCTCAAATTGCAGAAATAACTCAAAGTACAGGTGCAAAATTGGTGGTTGATGCTGAAAAAGATTTAGTTAACACGGTGCTAAAATATCAACCATTATTTATTAAACCTAATAAAGATGAATTAGAAGAAATGTTTGATATGACTGTTGAGAGCGACCAAGATGTTGTTAAGTATGGTCGTGAAATCTTAAAAGAAGGTGCACAATCAGTCATTATATCTTTAGGTGGAGATGGAGCAATTTATATAGATAAAACGCGTAGTATAAAAGCTCAAAATCCTAAAGGGCAAGTCGTAAATACGGTTGGTTCAGGAGATAGCACTGTTGCAGGTATGGTGGCAGGTCTTGAATCTGGATTATCACTTGAAGATGCATTTCAACAAGCTGTTGCTTCTGGGACAGCAACGGCATTTACTGAAGATTTAGCAACAATAGAAGATATAGAAAAAATTAAATCACAGGTTACTATTACAGTACTTGATGGGGAGTGAAATTAATGAGAATCACAGAATTACTAACAAAAGATACAATTGCTATGGATTTATCAGCGTCTGATAAAAATGGTGTCATTGATGAATTAGTGAATCAATTAGATAAAGCTGGCAAGTTAAGTGATATTGCTCAATTTAAAGAAGCAATTCATAATCGTGAATCACAAAGTACAACAGGTATTGGAGAAGGAATTGCTATTCCTCACGCAAAAGTAGCAGCAGTAAAATCTCCAGCCATTGCTTTTGGTAAATCTAAGGAAGGTGTGGATTACCAAAGTTTAGACGGTCAACCAGCACATTTATTCTTTATGATTGCTGCTCCAGAAGGTGGCGCACAAACACACATTAGATGCACTAGCTAAATTATCTGGTATTTTAATGGATGATAAAGTGAGAGAAAGTTTATTACATGCTAACTCTCCTGAAGAAGTGCTTCAAATTATTGATAATGCGGATGATGAAGCAACTAAAGAAGAAGAAAAAGAAGCACAAGAACAAGAGGCAGCGGCCGCTGGTGCGACAAGTGGTTCTGCAAATACGACAGATGCTAATGAGCCATATGTATTAGCTGTAACAGCATGTCCTACAGGTATCGCACATACCTATATGGCTCGCGATGCATTGAAAAAACAAGCCGATAAAATGGGCGTTAAAATGAAAGTTGAAACAAATGGTTCAGGCGGTATTAAAAACCATTTAACTCAACAAGACATCGAACGTGCGACAGGTGTTATCGTAGCTGCAGATGTTCATGTTGAAACAGATCGTTTCGACGGTAAAAACGTAGTTGAAGTACCAGTTGCTGATGGTATCAAACGACCAGAAGAACTTATTAACACAGCACTTGATACAAGTCGTAAACCATTTGTAGCACGTGGTGGTAACTCTAAATCTACAGATAGTGAAAGTAATGAGAAACAAAGCTTTGGTAAAGCGTTCTATAAACACTTAATGAACGGTGTATCAAATATGCTACCTTTAGTAATTGCTGGTGGTATCTTGATGGCTATCGTATTCTTATTCGGGGCTAACTCATTTGACCCTAAAAGCTCTGAGCACAACGCTTTTGCAGAACAATTATGGAATATAGGTAATAAGAGTGCCTTTGCCTTAATCATTCCAATCTTATCAGGTTTCATCGCTCGTAGTATTGCAGATAAACCAGGTTTCGCAGCTGGTTTAGTTGGCGGTATGTTAGCAATTTCTGGTGGTTCTGGATTTATCGGTGGTATTATTGCAGGTTTCTTAGCAGGTTACTTAACACAAGGTATTAAATATATTACACGTGGCTTACCACAAGCAGTTGAAGGTTTAAAACCAACGTTAATTTATCCATTATTAAGTGTAACTATCACTGGTTTATTAATGATTTATGCATTTAACCCGCCAGCAGCATGGTTAAATAACTTATTATTAAATGGATTAAATAGCTTATCAGGTTCAAATATTGTATTACTTGGTTTAGTTATCGGTGCAATGATGGCCATCGATATGGGTGGACCATTTAACAAAGCAGCATATGTATTCGCCACAGCAGCATTGACAGAAGGAAATGCCGCACCAATTACAGCAGCAATGGTAGGCGGTATGATTCCACCATTAGCAATCGCAACAGCAATGATATTCTTTAAACGTAAATTCACTAAAGAACAACGTGGTTCTATCGTGCCAAACTATGTGATGGGCTTATCATTCATCACTGAGGGTGCAATTCCATTTGCTGCAGCTGACCCATTACGTGTGATCCCATCAATGATGGTAGGTTCAGGTGTCGGTGGTGCAATTGCATTAGCATTAGGTTCAAGAATCAATGCACCACACGGTGGTATCATTGTTATAGCAGCGACTGACTTTAGTCATATCTTACAAACATTAATTGCTTTGATAGTAGGTACACTTGTTTCAGCAATTATGTATGGTTTATTGAAACCAAAAGTAACTAAAAACGAAATTGAAGCTTCAAAAGCTATGGATGAATAGAAATAAAAATCTCTTGCCCTAATAATTGGGCGAGAGATTTTTTAATACTTTAATTTATTCTTCATAACTAGACGAGTAGTCTATATTATCAAGATTGGGGCAAGATAACGAATTCATTATGAATTATGTCTTGCTCCATTTTTATCTTAGTCATAAATTACGGGAGTGGGACAGAATTCTTTTCAAATTCGTCGTCCCTCTCCCAACTTGCTTTGCTTGTAGAATTTCTTAGTGAAATTCTCTTTGTTGGGGCCCCGCCCGCAAGGATGACTAGAACTGGAAAAAGCTTGATTTAAGCGCCTTTTCAGTTCAGTCAGCTACTGAGAATTTGCAAAATAGCATCATCATCTTACTTATGTACCAGGCTCTCAAATTGGTATAGAGTCATTAAAATATGTAAAAATGGGTAGACATATGAGAGTATGTCATAGGATGCAAAGCGTTTTAGTGATAAAGAATTTATGCTTTGTGACTACTAAGCGCTTTAGTGTAGTCCTCTCTTGACTATTACGCAATATTAGTTTTAAATGATAAGTTGTAACTTTTTAATCAAAAGCGTTACAATCAACTATTTGTAATTAATATATGATAAAATAAAAGTAATACATTTTTTCGGGGGTGTCGCAATGGGAAGGTCTTAACATGTGTTTATATCGTCAAAGCAAATTACGAATTAAATTCGTGTTACCCATATGGGACACATTTATTTGGAGGTGAATCCCTAGGAATAGGGAATTAATTGGATACAGTGACCATAATAAATTTAGTAATATTTTTTCTATTAATAGCATTAACAACAGTATTCGTAGGTTCAGAATTTGCATTAGTTAAAGTACGTTCAACGCGTATTGAACAATTAGCTGAAGAAGGTAATCGTAGCGCTAAAATTGTCAAAAAGATGATTGCGAATCTTGACTATTATTTATCAGCCTGTCAATTAGGTATTACAGTTACTTCATTAGGATTAGGTTGGTTAGGTGAACCAACATTTGAAAAATTGTTGCATCCTCTATTTAACTTATTACAGTTACCTGATGCATTAACTACAACAATCTCATTTGTAATTTCATTCATCGTAGTGACTTATTTGCACGTAGTATTGGGTGAATTAGCACCGAAATCTATAGCAATTCAACATACAGAAAAATTAGCCCTAACATACGCTAGACCATTGTACTATTTCGGTAATATAATGAAACCTTTGATTTGGTTAATGAATGGTTCAGCACGTGTGATAATTAGAATGTTAGGTGTTGATCCAGACGCTCAAACTGATGCTATGTCAGAAGAGGAAATTAAGATTATTATTAACAACAGTTATAATGGTGGAGAAATCAACCAAACAGAATTAAACTATATGCAAAATATCTTTTCATTTGATGAGAGACATGCAAAAGATATCATGGTACCACGTACTCAGATGGTGACTTTAAATGAACCATTCAATGTTGACGAATTATTAGAGACGATTAAAGAACATCAATTTACACGTTACCCAATTACTGAGGATGGAGACAAAGACCATATTAAAGGTTTCATCAACGTTAAAGAATTCTTAACAGAGTATGCTTCTGGGAAACCTATCAAAATCAATAATTATATCCATGAATTACCAATGATTTCAGAAACAACTCGCATTAGTGATGCGTTAGTTAGAATGCAACGTGAACACGTACATATCAGTTTAATTATTGATGAGTACGGCGGCACAGCTGGTATTTTAACAATGGAAGATATTCTTGAAGAAATCGTCGGTGAAATACGTGATGAGTTTGATGATGATGAAGTAAATGACATCGTTAAACTTGGTGAAGATACGTATCAAATTAATGGACGTGTCCTTCTTGATGACCTCAATGAAAAATTCAACATTGAATTTGAAGATTCAGAAGACATTGATACAATAGGTGGTTGGCTCCAAGCCCACAACACTAACTTACAAGTTGAAGATCATATCGATACGCAATATGATCGTTGGATTGTGTCAGAAATGGACAATCATCAACTAGTTTGGGTTGTACTTAAATATGAGTTCATCGATAATAGACCAACATTCGGTGAAGACCAAGATGAAAATGAAGATAAAAAAGACAATAACGATGAAAGTCGTGAATAATTTAAAACTTATTGGATAAATTAATATTATATAAGGCTATATTGCAAACTTGCATAAGCTGACTGAACTGAGAAGGCGCTCTATATGAAGTGTTTCCCAGTTCTTTCCAACTTTGAGGGCTGGGACAACGAATTCAAAAGAATTCTGTCCCAGTCCTTTTAATTGTTCAATACACTCTATTAGAGTTGTCCTAATTATTAATAGAGTGACAAATTATCAAGAACATTAGGAGAAGATATTATGGTAAATGACACACAAATTTTAAACAATGGTTATCCGATGCCGAGACTTGGCTTAGGTGTCTATAAGGTTACAGATGAAGAAATGGAAACAGCGATTCAAGCTGCATTAGATGATGGTTATCGTGCATTTGATACAGCATATTTTTATAATAATGAAGAAGCACTCGGTAAAGCACTAAAAAATAGTGGAGTGCCTCGAGAAGACTTGTTTATTACAACTAAACTATGGAACGACCATCAAGGTTATGATAGTACGCTTGAGTATTTTAATCGCTCATTAAACAATTTAGGTTTAGAATATATCGATTTATATTTAATTCACTGGCCTTGCGAAAAAAATGAACTTTATATTGAAACATATAAGGCATTAGAAAAATTATATGAAGAAGGTAAAATAAAAGCAATTGGAGTATGTAACTTCAAAGTACATCACTTAGAAAAATTAATGCGTGAAACTAATATTGTACCTCAAGTTAATCAAATTGAAGTACATCCTTACTTTAATCAACAAGAAGTCCAAGATTTCTGTGATAAGCATGATATAGTTGTTACTGCATGGATGCCATTAATGAGAAACAGAGGATTGTTAGACGATCCTACTATAACAAAACTAGCAAAAGCGTATGATAAAACACCAGCGCAAATCGTATTACGTTGGCACGTGGCACATAATCGTGTTGTAATTCCAAAATCTAAAACACCATCACGTATAAGAGAAAATCATGATATATTTGATTTCAACCTAGAACTAACAGAAATAGCTGAAATAGATAGTTTAAATCGCAATGCGCGTCAAGGTAAAGATCCCGATGAAGTGAGTATAGGTGATTTGAAATAAATTGGTTTCTATGGCTCTACGTCAAATCGGACTGATGAGTCCAAATATTGAGATTAAGCAACCTTAGGTTGTTTAATCTCTTTTTTTG